>JBEAVZ010000063.1:0-8000 GCA_041160645.1 Acidobacteriota bacterium | reverse complement strand
CCTTATCAGCGGCATAGGTGGTGCAGAGAAAATCGGTGATCTTCATTCCATCTTTCATGGTGAATTGACGTCCGATTCCCCGCAGCGCGTGGATGCCGCTCGAGGCGTTCCGGAGTTCCCGCGTGTAGTGGCTGACGATGTCGGTCGTCGCCCGGATCGCGTTGGCGCGATCGGCCGCGAGTTTGAGAGGCGGGAGGGGCGTCGGCGGAGCCGTGTTCGGTGGCGTAACGGGCGTCTTCCCCCCACCACCAAACCAGCCTGCTTTGTATCCGCCGACGGCGACGGCCAGCGCTCCCAACCCACCCGCGCCAGCGATGATCAGCTTCCGCCGTCCGCTATTCACCCCACCGGTCCCCGCAGGGCTATCCTTCAGCCGACGCCCCTGATCCTTCCGCTCGTCCTTGTTCTTTGATCTTCCCATATCCCCGGTTTCTGCTCCTTTGCTGTTGACAGATAGTTGACCATGGTTCCGGATCGGCCAGTTGCTGTCAAGCTTCAATAAGAAGAGGGGGGAATGGAGGGGCGGCAACCGGAGGTGGGAAGGTCCGCTGACCGGAGTTGTCAATAGAAAATGAACAAAAGCAACACATGTTACGTTTAGTACATCGAACGGCTGCAAAAAACAGAAATAGACCGTTCTCTCATTGACAAATGGATTGGAGGCCGAAACCCATTCCAGGGGGCACCAGTCGGTCAGGCCCGGCAGTCAGAGCGCCCTGGCCCTGCGTTTCCGGTGGCAGCACACCTGACGCAGCAGTCGGGCGGGCTGAAGTTGACGGAAAGATTGACGGAAAGATTGGCGGGAAGATAGATGGGAAGATTGACGGGAAGATTGACGGGAAGCAAGAAGTGCGCCGGAGGGAATCGTCAGAAATGACCGTTAGTGCAATGTAATGAGCAATAAAGCAAGAATGGGCCGGTCGCCGAAAGAATTAGTTTGCGAAAGAAGTAGCCAATAAACGGATCAGTGGGATGCCAGAGTAAGAAAAAGCTGGGACCAGCAGCAGAACAGGTTGGGACCAGCAGAACAAGTTGGGATTCGACAGACAAGGTTGGACAGACAAGAGGAGGGCATATGAATCTGAAGATCAAGGATGAGCTACAGTTGAAGAGGTATCACAAGTTGCCGGATGGCAAAAAGAAGGTGGTCAACGAGATCGTGACCCGCCACATCCGCGCCTGTCAGAGGGAGAAGGTCGAGCCGGAGTTGGAGGCAACCTTCCGCGAGGCGATCGATATGGCTATTGTTGGAACCTGGGAACCGGACCAGCCGCTCGAGATCGAGGGACCGCGCTGGCAGTACGACGTCTACGTTTCGCCGTCTAAAGAGGCGGCTTGAGGCTCCGTTAGCCGGCCGGAGAGTGCGCCCTCTCCTTGCTGGCAACTGGCCCGGCTAGCAGTATCGATCGGCATAAACCCGGACTACTCTCCCGACCGCCGCGGCGGTCGGAGATGGTCCGGGTTTGCTGTTAGCGGGCCGGCCCGACCAGCCAACGCCGCAGGACGAGGTGGACTAGAGGTATTTGATGAACATCAGTTCGTTGCGCCGTTCATTGTAGACCAGCTCATCGACCAGCTGGTGGGTGAGAAGAATGCCAAACCCACCCGCGCGCAGTCCCTTTTCATCGCGCACCAGAACGTGCCGAAAGGGATCGTGATCGGGGTTGCTGACGGCGGCGTGGGGCAGGTGCGCGGGATCGAATCCTTCACCGGGATCCTTGATCCAGTAGACGATGGCCCTTTTCATGCGACAGAAGAGCACTTCGACGTACTTGGCTGGGTCGAGCTTGCCGCCATGCTCGATCGCATTGTTGAGCATCTCACGAAAGGCATAGGCGATCCCATCGCGGAGTTCTTCGGGCAGGTCAGACTGGAGGATCGTGAGGAGTTTCTGCAGAATCGGCACGATGTTCAGATCGCACGGCACCCGCAGTTTAACCCAGTGCTGTTCGGCGGAGATGACATCCAGATCCTGGACGCGGCATTCACTGACGGCGGCAATGATCGCATGACGCAGCTCCTCGATTGAGACCGGGGGAAGAAGCAGGTCGCAGACGCGGTTGGCGAGCGCCGCGAGGGCGGTTTGCGGAGTTGGATGCGCGGCCACCAGAAGAATCTTCAGCGCGGGATGCGCCGCGCGGAGGGTCTCGATCATCGCGAGGTGGTCGAGTCCGTGGGTGTCGCAGTCGAGGATGAGCAGCTCGCACTGCTCGCGGCTGAGGAGGCCAAGCGCCATCTCGCAGGTTGGGGCAATGAGCAGGCGAAAGCCGTAGTCGGCGACGGCGCCCTCAATCAAGTGATGCATTGCCGGATCATCGTCGATTACGAGGATCGTGCTCATTCGTTCCCTCTCGCCACTCGTCTGACCTATCCCAGCCAAAAACACCAGCACCGGAGAAGACGCTCACATTATGCCTCTCCGTCGTTGCTAAATAAAGCCCCTCAACACTGAGGTCACGGGAGACAGCCGGAGCCCTCCGAAGTTAAAGAGCGGACCCGCGCCGCTCGCGCGGGTGGAATGTCGATGATGATGGACTAAAACGTCCAAGGTGGATATAATGCGGACTTATGCTCCCGTAGCTCAGTGGATAGAGCATCTGCCTTCTAAGCAGAGGGTCGCAAGTTCGAGTCTTGCCGGGAGTATAGACCCTTTTTGAGGGTAAATCTGCCTCTGACAGGAAGACCGATGAGATTCGTCATCCATGGCGCTGGAGCACTTGGAAGTCTGGTTGGTGGCCGCCTGGCCGCCAGTGGTGCGAAGGTCGTTCTGGTTGGGCGCGACCCCCACATCGCCGCCATTATGGAGCGGGGTCTCGAGATCAGGTCGCCGGAAGATCGGCAGATCATCAGCAACCTCTCCGCTTACACCTCACTCGACTCAATTATCCCCGGTGGTCCCACCGCGAACGACATCCTGATCCTCGCTGTAAAATCGGCGGCGACCCCACTGGCGGTGCAGGAGCTCCGCGAGCGCTTTGGCGAAACGACGCCGCTCTTCTGTCTCCAGAACGGGATCAGAAACGAGGAGCTGGCGGCAAGACGCTTTCTCCACGTCTATGGGATCATGGCCGGTCTGGTCGTCCGAATGATCGAGCCGGGAGTTGTCGCGCAAATCTTCTACAATGACCTCGCGCTGGGTGGCTATCCGCTGGGGTGTGAAGGAACCGGGCGTCAGGTGGCGGAAGCGCTCCGTCAGGCCGGTTTCAACGTGACGACCCACGACTCGATTATGGCCGTCAAATGGAGCAAGCTGGTCCTCAACCTCAATAATGCGACTCTGGCGATCATCGATTGCCACCTTCAGCTGGCCATGGTCACCCCACCCGTCGCGCTCTTCATGGCTGAGGTGGTTGACGAGGCGCTCCGTGTTCTCGAGGCGGCCGGGATACCGGTCATTGAGCCGGCCAACCCCTACAATCTGGCCGCTTATGTTGAGCAACTGCGGCAGATCAGCCGGGGACCGCACGGCTCGGCCGCGGTTGATGCCGCGCGGCATCTGCCGGTCGATCAGCGGGCCTATCCATCGACCTGGACCGACCTCCAGGAAGAGCGTGGGGATACCGAGGCCGGATTTCTGAACGGGGAGATCATTCTCCTTGGCGAGAAGTTTGGAGTTCCGACGCCATACAATTCGACTCTGCTCAACGTGGTCGAGCAGCTGGCCGTTGAGCGCGCCAGGCCCGGCCGTTTCAGCATCGAACAGCTGTCTTCACTGGTCAGCTCCCGCTCCTGATAGCCGCTCTCCGCTCGACCGGCTCCCCCCGCGCAGGCCGGCCAGATCGAGCTGCCCGGCTGCCACCGCCGCCTCCTCTGGCCACGCCCGGCGCCCGATCGCTCCTAATGATGAGAATATTTCAATAAAGTGTTGCAAAAGTACGATCCATGGTGGACTATGGAGTTGGTTAAATCTTCTCTCGCGCATCAACGGTGATGCGCCCTCGCCAACTTTAACGGTAGCGTGGTCGTTTTTCAGATCGTTCGAGAGCAGGTAGGAAACAATCTCTGAAGCCGCTCTAATTGGGCGATCGAAAACATGCCTTCACTGTGACCGTTCACTGAAGCCACATTATTTCGAAGCTTCTTCAGCCTCTGATGAGGAAAGGTCTATCTATATGTCAATGAAACTCTATGTTGGAAATCTCTCATTCCAGACGACCAGCGAAGATTTGGAATCTCTCTTTGGTCGCGTTGGAACGGTGGAGTCAGCTTCAGTGGTTAGTGATCGTGACACTGGTCGTTCGCGTGGCTTCGGGTTTGTCGAGATGGCGAGTGCGGCTGAAGGAACGGCCGCGATTGCCGAGTTCAACGGCAAAGAAGTGAACGGACGGAGCCTGACGGTCAACGAGGCGCGTCCGCGCGAGGAGCGCAGCGGTGGTGGCGGTGGTTTCGGTGGCAACCGTCGCAGTGGTGGCGGTGGTGGCGGTCGTGGCGGGTTCGGCGGTGGTCGATCCTCACGCTACTAGTCACAACCAGGTTGTGGACCATCGGTCTCCCGAAAGGGCGGCCGATGGTCGCTTAATTGAGACAATATTTAAGGAATTACATGAGTTTTTTGGAATTAGGACTTGATCAGAGGCTTGCCTCGCGATGTGAGTCACTAGGTTATACCAAGCCGACGCCGATCCAGAAGCAGGCGATCCCCGTCATCAGAACTGGCCGGGATGTGATCGGATGTGCGGCGACCGGGACGGGAAAGACGGCCGCGTTTCTGTTGCCTATTTTGAACCGGATCATCGAGAAGGCGCGGCCGGGAGTCAGAGCGCTGGTGGTTGCGCCGACGCGGGAGTTGGCGTTGCAGATTGAGGCCAGTCTGGCCGAATTGTCGCCGAGTCGGGCGATTCGCTCCGTGACTTTGATGGGCGGCACCTCGATCGACCGTCAGTTGAAGGCGCTGCGGACGCCGCCGGCGGTGGTCATTGCGACGCCGGGTCGGCTGATCGATCACCTCGAGCGGGGAACGATCGATCTTTCGCGAGTGGAGATGCTGGTGCTGGACGAGGCCGACCGGATGCTCGACATGGGTTTCTGGCCGGATGTGCGCCGCGTGATCGAGCGCATGCCGACTGAGCGTCAGACGCTGCTCTTCTCGGCAACCTTCTCGCCGGCCATTGAAAAGGTCGCGCGATCGACGATGAGCAATCCAGGGTTGATCGAGGTCAGTCCGCGCGGGCGCGCGGCTTCGACAGTTGATCAGAAGGCCTATGCGGTAGCCAGCGAGTCGAAGACGGCGCTGCTGCTCCATCTGCTCGAAGAGGAGACCCAGTCACGTGTCCTGGTCTTCACCCGGACGCGGAGAAACGCGGAACGCTTGTCACATATTCTGTCGGCACGGGGACATAAGGTAAATCGGATTCACGCTGATCGTTCCCAATCGCAGCGTCAGGGAGCGCTGCTCGGCTTCCGTGAGGGGCAGCACCGCATTCTGGTGGCGACCGATATCGCCTCCCGTGGAATCGACGTCGATTCGGTTTCACACGTCATCAACTACGATGTGCCGGAAGCTCCTGAAGACTATGTCCACCGCATTGGCCGGACTGGTCGGGCCGGGAAGACCGGACACGCGATCACGCTGGTCTCGCCGGTCGATGAGTTGTCACTGGTCGCGATCGAGCGACTGATTGGCAAGCAGATCGAGCGAATCATCCTGCCGGATTTTGGTGGACTGGCCTTTGCCGGACCGGTAGCCAGCCGACCGGCGGGTGGAGCTGGTATGCGAACGCTTCGGGCGGCACGTCCGAGCCGCCGCGCCCGTCGTTGAGCTTTTCAAGGCGCGCTGGTCAATGCCCGCTGGTCAAGGCACGCTGGCGAGTCTGAATCGCTCTGTTCTTTACTGTGACCAGATAATGCAGCGACCGGTTGGAGATATTCAATCCCTGATCGAATACCGGTTGCTGCGTCTCCTGTGACGATCCCACCTCTCTTCTCTCATTCTGACAATTTGCACAGTCGACGTGACTGCCGACAGACCTCACTCGAAAGAGTCTGGTTATGTTAAGATGGCCGCGGTTCGACGGACCTTGCGAATCACCTTATCATCTTCGTGCTCATCGAGCAGATTTATTGAGGACTTGACCCATGGATGGACCCGGCACGTCGAGGTTGCTGGCGGACCTCGATCTGGCCCGCCGCCTGGAGTGGACTGAGGCGCGCAGCAACATCGAATTTGTCGAGGCGCGGGCGCAGATCAGCCCTGAGCTTGGGGCGGAGTGGATCGAGGTGGCCGGGGCGGCGGTGATGTATGACGGGCCGGCGTCACCTTGCACCCAGACCTTTGGCCTTGGGATGCGGGCGCAGTTGGGCGAGGCGGATCTGGAGCAGATCGAGGCCTTCTTCCAGGATCGTGGCGCGCCGGTCTATCACGAAGTGAGTCCGCTGGCCGACATTGCCGTTCACCAGCTGCTCAGTCGCCGCGGTTACCAGCCGGTCGAGATGACGAGTGTCATGTTTCTGGATCTGGCGAGCGCGGGGATTGGGCGACCAGAGGCGCAAGCTCGCGAAGCGGGAATGGCCATGCAAACGGCAGAGAGGCGGCCGGTAGAGGTCCGCGTGGTTGGCGAGGAAGAGTGGCCGGCCTGGGCACAGCTGGCGGCCGAAGGATGGAGTGAGCTGACGGAGTATGCCGATCTGATGTTCGAGTTGGCGCTGGTCAGCGCCAGTCGGCGGGGAGCGATATCTTTTCTGGCCGAAGTGGCGGGGCAGGGCGTGGCGACGGCCGGTTTGAGCGTGGTCGACGATGTCGCGCTGCTGACCGGAGCGAGCACCATTCCGGCAGCGCGACGGCAGGGGGCCCAGCGGACGTTGCTCCGGAGCCGGCTGGCCTTCGCGGCCCACGCCGGCTGTCGAGTGGCCATGATCTGCGCCCTGCCCGGGAGTGCTTCGCAGCGCAATGCCGAGCGGGAAGGCTTTCGCATTGCCTATACCCGCCTCAAGTGGGGGCTGACCGGCGAATGATCGACCGGCGGGACCCGATTAATGGTCTAAAGAAGAGACTGCATGAAACTATATTTTGTTCGTCACGGTGAGACGCGAGAGAATGTGGGGAATATCATCCAGGGCCACCAGGCCGGGACCCTGACCGCGCAGGGGCATGAACAGGCGCGGCGGCTGGCGGCGCGGCTTGCGGAGATCGAATTTGCCGCGATCTATGCGAGCGATCTGGGGCGGGTGGTCGACACGGCTCGTTACGTGATGGCGCACCAGGCGGCTCCGCTGCGCTTTGATGAGCGACTGCGTGAGCGGGGCGCGGGAATCTACGAGGGACTGCCGCGCCAGACGCTCTGGGAGGCCGAAGCGTCAAGCGGCCAGCCGCAGGTCGAGTTTCGGCCGGAGGGGGGCGAGAGTTTTCTCGATCTTCAGGGGCGGATCGAATCGTTTGTCGAGACGAGTCTCGATCGCCACGCGGGTCAACCGGTGCTCGTGCTCTCCCATGGCGGCTGGAACCGCCAGCTGCTCGGCTGGGCGCGCCAGCTGTCGGTTGCGGATTCCCTCGACCTTCCCCAGATCAATACCTGTGTCAATGTTGTCGAGATCGACGCCGTGAGGCGTTTTACCATCCACCTTGCCAATTGTGTCAGGCATCTTGAGCCGCTGGTCAAGTAACCTGATCAACCCGAGAGGAGAACCCCGCATGAGATTACGTTCAACAACGATAGTGATTCTGGTCACCCTGGTCTGTCTGGCGGTGCTGGCAGCCCAGCCCCTCTGCCGATCGATCGGTGGAGTGGTCGCCGGTCAGACGAGTGGGCCAGAAAAGCCGGAGAAGGCTCAGCAGAAGGAGTGGCGCCAGCTCTTCAATGAAAAGAATCTGGAAGGGTGGGATGTGAAGATTCGGGGCTACGCCCTGAATGATAATTTTGGGAACACCTTTCGGGTCGAAGACGGGCTGCTGACGGTCGGGTATGAGAAGTATGACAGTTTCAATGAACGTTTCGGCCACCTCTTCTACCGCGAGAAGTTCTCCCACTATATTCTCGCGGCCGAGTATCGATTCATTGGTGAGC
>JBEAVZ010000044.1:0-4532 GCA_041160645.1 Acidobacteriota bacterium | reverse complement strand
CCAGGTACCAGCCGGGCGAATCGGGCCAGTCGTGGTCACCGACGGTCATGCCTCTCCGCGCTCCCCGGTCACGGGCCAGCCAACTCAACCCGGGGAGACGGAAGATCCATCCCGACCAGCGCCGCCGCGACTCCTGATCGACGTAGACCGGGAGTTCCGCCAACAGATCGAGGATGGCCAGTCTCTGGGCTGATCCGCTCCCAAACGGGACCGTCCGGGCTGGCGTCAGCAGCTGGATCTGCGCGCCTCGCCGGCTCAGATCATCGGCCAGACTTGCGGCCACCGCGATCGCTGTCTCGTAGTATTGCTCGCTCCCCGCTCCCCCCTCATCGACACAATCGAGAATGATCGTCATCTGCCATTGATCTTCATTGGTAAATTCACGGACCATCAACCGATTGGCGCGGGCAGTCGCCTTCCAATCGACATGATGGTGGGGATCTCTTCCCTGCGCGTCACGGATGGCGTAGAGATCACCGCCACTCCCCTTGCGCGGGCTCTCCTGCTGTCCCGGTAATCGCCGCCGGATCGACTCGAAGTCGGCCAGCGGATAGACCAGCGGATGGATGCGGATCTGCCCGTCAACCGGCATCAAGCGGCGGTGTTCAAAAAATCCGAACGGCGACCGCGTCTCCAACCGGAAGCCACGGAGGCGATAGACGCCCCGCCGCATGAAACAACGCTCGGTGCGAACCTGCGCTTCGGTTCGCCGCGGGAGCAGGGGCAGATACCCCTGCTCGACGCGCATCAATCGCCTGCTCCAGCTCGACTGTTCGATCAGCGTCGCCGTCAGTGAGAGGACGGGAAAGAGACGCCGCCGATTGCCGATGGTCAGATCGAAACAGACCGTCTCGCCCGCACTCGTTCGCTCCGGATAACGCAGTTCAACATCGACCCGGCTCAGAATTGAACGCGAGGCAAAGAGTGAAAGGGCCAGCGTCGCGACGAGGACGGCGACCAGCACGTAGAGCAGATTGTTGCCGCTCGAGAGGGCCAGCACCGCCACCAGCATGACCATGATCGAAAACATCAGCCCGGCCGGGGTGATCTGCAAAGAATAGGTCGACCTTTTTGAAGATTTGGCAGTCGGCATGGAACGACCCGTCGGTTTGTGGGGAGTTGGACTCCGCGGCGCCTCTGTCAGCCAGAACCAGCCCCCCAACCGATCGGCATCGCGATGATTACGGGGCCGTCAGGGCGGACTCTAAAGCGGCACCTCGATCGTCGCCAGGATCTCTTTCAACAGCTGCTCGAGCAGCAGCGCATCGGTCCGCCCCTTCACATAGCGTTGATTGGGAACCAGCCGGTGCGCCAAGACCGCCACAACCAGGCTCTTGATGTCATCGGCCGTACAGTAGTCACGAGACCTGATGAAGGCCCGCGCCTGTGCCGCGCGAAAGAGCATGAGCGACCCGCGGGGACTGATGCCAAGCTCGATCGACTCATGTTTCCGCGTCTGTTCGACAATCCTGATCAGATAGTCGACGAGCAGATCACTGACCCTGACCCGCCGCACCTCCTCTTGCAGGCCCATCAGCGTCGCCGCGTCGAGCAGGGGGCGAACCAACCCGATCGGATGCTCCTCGACCTGCTGCCGGAGAATCGCCTTCTCCTCTTCGATCGATGGATAACCGAGGCTGATTCGCATCAGAAACCGGTCGAGCTGCGATTCAGGCAGAGGATAGGTGCCGTGATGCTCAGATGGATTCTGCGTCGCCAGCACCATAAAGGGCCGCGGGAGCTGCCAGGTTCGGTTGTCGACCGTGACGTGCCCCTCCGCCATGGCTTCGAGCAGGCTGCTCTGCGTCTTTGGCGTCGTCCGATTGATCTCATCGGCAAGAACGATATTCGCAAAGATCGGCCCGGGCTTGAACTCGAACTCACCCTGCTGCTGGTTGTAGATCGAGACTCCGACAATATCTGCTGGAAGCAGATCACTCGTAAACTGGATCCGTTGAAACGAGCAGTCGAGACAACGGGCGAGGGTTCGCGCGAGCGTGGTCTTCCCAACCCCGGGCACATCTTCAATCAGGAGGTGCCCACCCGCGAGGAGGGCCACCAGCGCCATCTCCACCGCTTCCGACTTCCCCCGAATCACACTCTCCATTGACTGCCTTACCTCAGACAGCCGATTTGTCGTACCTGTGCTCAAAAAGACCTCGCAAAATGTGAGCTGCGTCAAACGTCCAAGCGGTGGGTGACCTCGTCAAGACCGGGCCTGCCGGCATCGGTCGAGCATCGGCCCCCCTTGCATCTCCATTAGCCTGGCGCCGGCTGAATCAATCGGCACTGGTCAACCGCTTGTGCAGAGCAACAGCCGAACTACCAGCCGATGGCATAGCGCCCTCGTCGGACATCGGCGCCCGCCTGAATGACCCGGGTCTGGTGATCATAGATGACGATCGTCGGGGCGGCCGAGGGGGCATAGTTCTCCTTCACCTCCACCAGATGGCCGCGCCGCTTCATCTCTTCGATCAGCCCTGCCCCGAAACGCTCCTCGAGGATCAGTGAACCGGGATTGTATTTGTGGTCGTCGAAGGAGCTGACAAAGTGCTGCGTCTCAAAGCGGGCCGCCTCGACCGCCTCCTGTGGATTCATGCCAAACTCGATCATATTGAGCAGAACCTGGACGAGCGCCTGGTCCTGATTGTCTCCACCGGGCGTCGAGAGGGCCGCAAATGGCTGACCATCCTTCATGACCAGCGTCGGCGAGAGGGTGATCCGGGGCCGCTTGCCCGGTTGCAGTAGATTGGGATGGCCCGGCTCGAGCAGAAAGCTCTGGAGACGATTGGAGACCGGAATGCCGGTATCGCCGGCAATGAAGGCCGGCAGCCAGGCCCCGCTTGGGGTCGCCGAAAAGACGTTCCCCTGCGCGTCGATCACGTTGACGCAGGTCGTGTCGTTGGCCCGCTCCACCTCGGGAACACTCGACGGGCCGGTCTCTCCCGGACGGCCAAGCCCAATCAGCGACCGCTTGTTGAGGGGATCCCCCGGCTGCTGAACCAGCGAAGCTCGCCGCGGATCGATCAACCCGCGCCGGACAACGGCATAATCCTTCGCGAGCAGCTCAAGACCGGGTATCTTGACGAAGCGGGGGTCGCCATAGAAGCGGTCCCGATCGGCAAAGGCCAGCTTGATCGCCTCGGTCGTCGTGTGAACGTAGTCGCTCGAGTTGTGGCCCATGGCCTTCAGATCATAGCCTTCGAGCAGATTGAGGGTCTCGAGCATGACCGGTCCCTGACTCCAGAAACCGACCTTGTAGACCTCATAGCCCCGATAATTGACGTGGGTCGGCTCATCAAGCTCGGCCTGGAACTTGGCCAGATCGGCCGGGCGCATGAGCCCCCCGGCCTTCTCGATCGCATCACAGAATCGGCGACCGAGCGGACCGCGGTAGAAATGGTCACTGACCGCGCCAAGCGCCGCGCGACGCGAGACCTTCCGGCCGAGCATCTTCTTCTCGACAGCGACCAGCTCACGCAGGCTCGCCGCGAGATTCTTCTGGACGAAGATCTCCCCAACCTTCGGGACCCGCCCGTTCGGCAGGAAGATCGCCCGTGAGTCCGGCCAGACCTCATAGACCCGGCGCGTCCGCTCAATATAACTGACCCGCATCTCATCGATCGGGAAACCGTCCGCCAGTTCGATCGCCGGCTGGAGAACGTCGGCCAGTCGCATTGTCCCATAGTTCTGGAGCGCGACGATCATGGCATCCAGAACTCCCGGAACCGTCGCGGCGAGCGGCCCCGTCGAAGGTATGCGCGATGGCGTCTGCCCCAGAAAGAACTCGCGGGTCGCCAGCTCCGGAGCCTGTCCCTGTCCATTGATCGTCCTGACCGGCTGTCCGGCCATGTGGATGATCACTGGCACCTCGCCTCCAAAACCGAAATGGGAGATCTCGATCACCGCGGCGGCAAAGACGGCCGCGACCCCGGCATCGACCGCATTCCCTCCGCGGTGGAGCATCCGCAATCCCGCCTCGGCCACCAGCGGGTGCCCACCCGCCACCACTCCGCGCGTCCCCCGCACGGGCGGACGAAAGGTATCGGGCGGCGAGCCGACCACCGTGGCACTGAATAAAATGAGCGCGGCTGGAATGAGCAGACTGATCAGCATTTTCATCTGGGTTCTCTCTCTTTGGTCAGGTCAGAAGATTGACAACAGTACAAATTTTCCGTCATCACTTGCCGCAAGGCAAACCGTGTGACCACTAATTCGATGCCGGTCGACGAGACGGAGCGAGCCCGACTTTGGGCCAACCAGTCTGGCCGGCGCTCAACGGCCGAGTTGGCAGCGCTAAATGCCCGCGCCAGCCTCCCCGCCAATCTCCCGCCGGTCGAGCCTTATCCCGGAAGCCAATTGTCGGGTTGCCGTTCATTATGGTACATTTTTTAAGTCTCCGGCGGGCAACTGAATCTGCCGGAACCGTCAGGAAAATGGTTATCGACCAATAAATCGTTCCCGGAGGGTACAAAAGAGGGTTATGCCGATCTACGAGTATACTTGTCAGAAATGCGGTCATCATCTTGAGG
>JBEAVZ010000037.1:0-4116 GCA_041160645.1 Acidobacteriota bacterium | reverse complement strand
TATGGTTCCGGATACGGTGGCAACGCCCTGCTGGGAAAGAAGTGTTTTGCATTACGGATCGCGTCGAACATTGCCCGTGACGAGGGGTGGATGGCCGAGCACATGCTGATTCTTGGGCTGGAGAATCCGCAGGGTGAGAAGACCTATGTGACGGCCGCCTTTCCGAGCGCCTGTGGCAAGACCAACTTTGCGATGCTCGTCCCGCCGGCCGGCTTTGAAGGCTGGAAGGTCTGGACGGTTGGTGACGATATTGCCTGGATCAAGCCGGACAAGCAGGGGCGTCTGCGGGCCATCAATCCTGAAGCTGGCTTCTTCGGGGTGGCGCCGGGAACCTCGGTGAAGACCAATCCGAACGCGATGGCGGCGCTGTCGCGCAACACGATCTTTACCAATGTCGCGCTGACCCCTGAAGGTGGCGTCTGGTGGGAGGGGATGACCGACGAGCCACCGGCGGAGTGTCTCGACTGGCAGGGAAATCGCTGGACGCCAGAGATTGCCCGCCAGACCGGGGCAAAGGCGGCCCATCCCAATGCCCGGTTTACGGCCCCGGCCAGCCAGTGCCCGACGATCGATCCCGACTGGGAGAATCCGGAAGGGGTGCCGATCAGTGCGATCGTCTTTGGGGGGCGGCGGGCCTCGACCATTCCGCTCGTCTACCAGGCCTTCAACTGGAGCGGGGGAGTCTACACCGGGGCGACGATTGGGTCGGAGATGACCGCCGCGGCCGCGGGGACGATCGGCAAGGTGCGCCGCGATCCGATGGCCATGCTTCCGTTCTGCGGGTACCACATGGGCGACTATTTCCGCCACTGGATTCGCATGCAGCGGAGTCTGAGCGAGACTCCGCGCATCTTCCACGTCAACTGGTTCCGCAAGGACAAGGATGGAAACTTCATGTGGCCCGGCTTCAGTGAAAACATGCGGGTGCTGAAGTGGATTGTCGACCGGGCCAACGGACGGGCGATGGGGCGCGAGACGCCGATCGGCTGGATGCCGCGCTACGAAGACATCGAGTGGGACGGGCTCGATTTCCCGCGCGAGAGCTTCGAGCAGTTGCAGGCTTTCGATCGTCACGCCTGGCGTGAGGAGTTGCTGGGCCATGAGGAGCTCTTCATCGAGCTGCATGACCGCCTGCCCGCCGAGATGATCTACGAGCGCGAGCTCTTTATCTGTCGCCTCTAGCTGGTGAGTGGGGAGTGGGAAGGGGAGAGCGGGAGATACGTCCCCGCTGCCCCTTCCCACATTCACTGAAACTGTGGTCGCGTCAGGTTAGCGAATTACGCGCCCTTTGATGCCAAGAACCTGGGCGGCGACGAGGTTGTTGCCAAAGTTGGTAAAGTCGCGAAAGGTCCAGACGACCTTCTTTGCGCGGGTCACCTCGATCAGTTGCGGATTGTCGGGACCGGCGTGGGTATTGCCGATAATGATATTGCCGTTTGGCAGCACCTGGAGGGTGGTCATCCAGGCGAAGGTGATCCCCGGCAGTTCCTTCTGATCGAGGCTCCAGACAATCTTTCCCTGCCGGTCGACCTCGAGGATCCGGTTGTTGTTGCCACCGGCGATGAGGGTATTTCCGTTGCGCAGCCGGACTGCTCCAAAGACCTCGACGCCATGCCCCTCGACACCGTGGCCAGGCGAACGTGGCCGTCCAGCCAGATCGAGTCTGTATTCCCAGACGATTCTTCCCGTCCCATCATATTCCCGCACGCTGCCCTCCATCTCCTGGCAGACGAGGTAGTGGCCGTTCTCCAGCCGGCGGACCATCCGGGTATCGCGATGGGCATTGGTTTTGGTCACGGTGAGGGGGATCGTCTTCACGATCTGACCCGCCCGATCGACCTCGATCAGCCGGGAGTTGCCGCTCTCGGCGATGAGCGTCAGGCCATTGCGCAGTCGCTGGTAGGAGTGGATCTCGACGCGGCCATCATATCCCTCTTTCGGTTTCGATTCGTGGCTCCAGACGACCTGTCGATCCCGATTGACCTCGACGATCCGCGTGTAGCTGGTTTGAAAGAGGATATTGCCATTCTCGAGCATCTGGATGTCGTGAACTTCGCGGGCGTCCGGATTGGGAATCTCCCATTCGACCCGTCCCTGCTCATCGACAATCGCGATGTGTTTCAGATCGGCGCCAAGCACGCGGTAGCCGCGTCGTCCGGGCTGGGCGAGAGATAGTGGCACGAGCAGCAAAAGGAGAGAGAAGATGAGCATCGATTGAATGGCAGTGCGGGTCAAGAGAGGCCTCCTTGGGATAGTCGTTGCTGGTGAACTGCGTGTGTTGGTTCGGCCCCGGCATTATATTGGGTCGACCCGACGGGTGTGAAGACCGGGCGCGGAATGCGGCAGCGGGGTAGGTGGTCCCCGCTAATTTATTGCGCCTCGACCCTCTTCTCTCCAGACCAAAATCTGGATAAATCGAGCGGATGAAAGTAAGATAGATAGGTGATTTCGACAAGTTCGGTCAAGATTCAGTAAATACATCGACACTACTGGGTTCAGAAAAGAGACAGACAGGTTCCACGAATGGAGTGGGGAGAGAGAGTCGCCGGACTTTCATCGACGCGCCGCGACGAACCCAGAGGGGCGACTGCCCGGAGACGAAAGCCATGAAGAGATTGCTTCTGATCCTGTTTCTCCTGCTCATGCTCCTGAGTCTGCCGCGTCCGGCCGCGCTCAACGAGTCGGCCAACGAGGGGCGATCTTCCCGGGGCGATGGAGCCCGCCGTCTGCCCGCCCTGCTCGAGGAGGGCTGCGTTGCTTGTCACAGCTCCGCCAATCCCGCGGGAGGCCTCGATCTTCGCGCGACTCCGTTCGATCTGGCCGTGGCGGAGACCCGGGCGCGCTGGATCGAGATCTATGACCGGGTCGAGCGCCGCGAGATGCCCCCGGCCGGGATCGCCTTTAGTGAAGAGAAGCGGCGCGCCCTGCTCAGCCTGCTCGGGCAGGCCCTCACCGCCGCCGATCGTGCCGATGTCCTGGCCAATGGGCGCGGACCGCTGCGCCGGCTCAATCGCGATGAGTACGAACAGAATCTCCGTGATCTGCTCAAACTTCCGCACCTCGATGTTCGTGACATGCTGCCAGAGGATCGGGAGAGCCATCACTACAACAAGGTCTCGGCGACACTCGATATGTCCCGGATCCAGCTCGCCGCCTACCTTGATGCGGCCGAGGCGGCCCTCGAGCAGGCCCGGTCGTCCGGTAGCCAGCCACCGCCAGTGACGGTGCAACGGGCGGTTGGTGAGCAGCTCTCGGTTGGTCGCGAGACGACCGGCGGGCGTGAGGCCATGTTCTGGGTTCGCCAGGATCGGGCGATCGACCTGGTCGGCGAGAAGAAGGCGGCGGCAAATAAGAACTGGGTCGATCCGACGATCTCCATGGCGCTCTTTCGGTCGCCCGGATGGCCTTATGGAATCTTTCCGCGCGGAGTCGTCGCCCGGACGACCGGTCAATACCGGGTCAGGTTTGCGGCGCGAGCCCGCCACCAGTTTGCCAATTTCATTCTCAAGCCGGCGACCCGGCCGGTTCCGCTGACCTTTCGCTCCCGTCGTCCGACCAACCACGACATCGCCGAGGATGTCCGTTCGACCGGCGGCATCATCGATGTCCGACCCGGCTCCGCCAATGGTCCGGGAGGTGATATCTATGAGACGATCGTCTACCTGGTTGCCGGACAGACCATCGAATATGGTCTGCTTGGACTTCCGGCGCCGCAGCCCGATGTGCAGGGGATGACCGCCGCCTACCGCTACCCGCCTTTCCCGGCCGAGGGGCAACCGGGTATTGTCTTCGACTGGCTCGAGCTGGAAGGGCCGCTCCCGCCGCCAACCTGGCCTGCCCCGGCCCACCGGGTCCTCTTCGATGATCTTGGACCGGAGGTGAAGTCGAATCAGCCGGAGGTCGATGCCCGGCGGTTGCTGCGTCGTTTCATCAACCTGGCCGCCCGTGAACCTGTGCCGCCGGCGGCCCTCGCCAGGTTCGAGCGCCTCGTTCTCTCCCGGCTCGCGGAGGGGGAGCCGCTGGCCGACGCGCTTCTGGCCGGTTACCAGGCCTTTCTCGCCTCCGACCTCTTCATCTATGTTCATGAGCCACGGGGGCTGAATGACCAGCACGCCA
>JBEAVZ010000036.1:0-3969 GCA_041160645.1 Acidobacteriota bacterium | reverse complement strand
CCGTCCCACTGGCCCTATTTATCTGGGCGCCTGAATCTGCCCGGTACCCCAGGGCGGGAATCTTGAACTATTGGTGTGGTTTCGTATACCTGAGACGATTTGGATAGTAGAATACCGGTTCTCGAAAGGAGGCAAGCGACGCACATGAAGAATACAGAGATCCTTTTTCTGATTGTCAACAACGTGGCCCTGGTTGGCTGGCTTCTGCTGGTCTTCGGGCCGCGCTGGCGCTGGACCGGGAAGCTGGTCCATTCCGGCCTGCTTCCGGGGCTGCTGGCGACGGGCTATACGATCCTCATCGTGACGACCTTTGGCGATGCGGAGGGTGGCTTTGGATCCCTCGCCGAGCTGATGAAGCTCTTCCGGAGCGAGTGGGCGGTTCTGACCGGATGGATCCACTACCTCGCCTTCGATCTCTTCATCGGCGCCTGGGAGTTGCGTGATTCGCAGCGGGCCGGGCTGGCCCACTGGAAGGTCGTGCCGTGCTTGCTCTTCACCTTTCTGCTTGGCCCGATCGGTCTGCTCGGCTATCTGATTTTGCGCCGACTGACCCCAACTGAGAAATAGAATCGAGGTAATTCAACCGATGAGTTTGATGAAAGCGGTGATCTGGGATCTGGACGGAACCATCATCGATTCGGAGTCCCACCACTGGGAGGCCTGGAAGGTGCTGATGGCGGCAGAGAACTTCTCGATCACCTATGAGGAGTATGTGTCGGACTTCGGACGGCGCAATGATGAGATACTGCGCTTGCGGATGAGTCCGGATCTGAGCGACAGTGAGGTGGCGCGGCTTTCGCTGGCGAAGGAGGAGGCCTATCGCCACCTGGTGCGGACGGAGGGGATTGGGTTGCTGCCCGGAGTGGAGCAGTGGTTTGCCAATCTGCGCACGGATGGATGGCGGCAGGCGCTTGGAACCTCGGCCCCGTGGGGCAATGTCGAGGCAATCTTCGCCGTTCATCCGGTGCGCCACTATTTCGACGCGGTGATGTCGGCCGACCGGGTTGCGCATGGCAAGCCGCACCCGGATGTCTTTCTGGCGGCGGCGCAGGAGGCGGGGGTCGCGCCCGAGCGGTGCGTGGTCATCGAGGATGCGCCGGCTGGAATCGAGGCGGCGCGACGCGCCGGGATGAAGTCCCTCGCGGTCCGGACGACCCATCCTCGCCTCGAGGGGGACTGGACGGTCGAGACGCTCGACCAGTTGCCGCGCAACTTTTTTGAGACCATCTTTCCCGCCTGAGGGAAGCGCACGGGAGAAGAGTGATGGAGTTGAGCCGCAGGGACTTTCTATACCTGAGTGGCGGAGCAGTGCTGGGTGGAGCGCCCGCAACGGAGCGCTTTACCCAGCTCGATCTCTTCCCGGCGGGAGCCGAAGGTTATGCCTCGTACCGGATTCCCGGACTGGTGAGAACCGGTCGGGGGACGCTGCTGGCCTATGCCGAAGCGCGCCGGACCGGCCGCGGTGACTGGGATCAGATCGATATCGTCCTGAAGCGGTCGACCGATGGCGGCCGGACGTGGGATGGCCAGCGGCGGATTGCGACGGTCAGCGATGCCCGGCGAAATCCAGCGGCAGCGCGTGAGCGGGCGGCCAATCCGGAGAATCTCGATGGACTGACCTACAACAACCCGGTGGCGATCGTCGATCGCCGCCCGGGAGTGGTCCACTTCCTCTTCTGTCTCGAGTACGCCCGTTGTTTTTACATGAAGTCGGTCGATGACGGACGGACCTTTTCCGCTCCGGTCGAGATCACGGCCGCTTTCGAGGGGTTGCGGGCGGAGTACGACTGGCGGGTCATCGCGACCGGACCGGGTCACGGGATCCAGTTGCGGAGCGGACGGCTGGTCGTGCCGGTCTGGCTCTCGACCTCCGCCGGGAAGAGCGCCCATCATCCATCGAACAATGGAGTCATCTACAGTGACGATGGCGGGAGAAGCTGGCGGGCGGGAGAGTTTGCCGGACGCAGCTCCGCGACGCTCATCGACCCCAGCGAGGCGGCCATTCTTGAGCTGGCGGATGGGCGGGTCGTCTTCAATTCGCGCAGCGAGTCGAAGGTCCATCGGCGAATGGTCACATACAGCCGGGACGGCGCAACCGGCTGGACGGCCCCGGAGTTCCACCACCAGCTGGCTGAGCCGATCTGTATGGCGAGCCTGACGCGGCTGAGCGGAGGGCGGCGTCCCAACCGGATCCTCTTCGCCAACCCGGCCAGTCTGACGGTGGCCAAGCCACCTGCGGAGCCGGGACGCAGTCGCCAGCGGCGCAATCTGACCGTCCGGCTCAGCTATGATGAGGGGCAAACCTGGCCGGTCAGTCGGACGATCGAACCGGATTGGAGCGGTTACAGCGACCTCGCCACGGGAACGGATGGGACAATCTACTGTCTCTATGAAGCAGTCAAACCGGGCGCCGATCTCTTTCGGCAGACGACCCTGCGGCTCGTCAGTTTCAATCTCGAGTGGCTGAGTGAGGGCGCAGACAATTGGGAGAAGAGAAGATGAAGAGACTGGGTGGAATCTTGCCGGCGCTGGTCACCCCTTTTGACGCAACGGGCCGTTTCAGCCCCGGGGCCTGTGACCAGCTTGTCGATCGGCTCTATCGCGCCGGTGTCGAAGGGCTCTACGTCTGTGGAACGACCGGCGAAGGAGTGCTCCAGACCGTGGCGGAGCGCAAAGAGGTCGCCGCGCGGGTGCTCAGCGCGACTCCGGCGGGGAAGCAGGTTATGGTCCATGTCGGAGCCGCCTGTTTGAGCGAGGCGATCGAGCTGGCCCGACACGCCGCCGAACACGGCGCGACCTCGGTGAGCAGTCTGCCGCCGTCCGGCCCCTATGGCTTTGAAGATGTCCGGAACTACTACCGTCAACTGGCTGCGGCGACCGATCTGCCCCTGGTCATCTACTACATGCCGGTCGGTGGAGTCTCCTTCTCGACCATCCCGCAGATCCTCGAACTCTGTGCCCTCCCTCACGTCGCCGGACTGAAGTTTACCGATCACGACCTGTACAAGTTGTCGGAGGTCAAACGGAGCGGGGCGATCATCTTCAACGGTTACGATGAGGTGCTCTGTGCCGGGCTGCTTATGGGGGCGGATGGCGGGATTGGCAGCTTCTACAATCTGGTGCCGGAGCTCTTCCTCGAGGTCTATGGCCATGCTCAGGCCGGCAGATGGACGGAGGCCCGCGAGACCCAGCGGCGGATCAATGAGTTGATCACCCTGACGCTCCGCTTTCCCCTCTTTGGGGCACTGAAGACGATTCTCGGCTGGTCGGGAATCGAGTGTGGTCCGGTTCGTCCGCCGCGCCGCCATCTGACCAGCGAAGAGCAGAACGAGCTGCGCCGCCTGATCGGCGAGGCCGGTTTTGAGGCCAGTCTGAAGATACCCGGGTGAGGTGGCCTCCGCTCTCCACCGGTCTGCACATATGCTCACGATCGCCCGAGTTTCTTCAGCAACTCGGGGCCGATCGAAAATGAAAGAAATATTTTAGAAATCTCTCATCGATGACAAATCGATGACACTTCCCGGGGGCGAACTGGCTACGATGAGGCCATTATGATAAGCGAAATGGTCATCATCAATACCAAGCGTTCGACCGGCAAGACGATCCCGTCGTACAACCTCGGCGTCCAGTGGGCGACCTGCCTGCGCCAGATTAATATCTTCAATGGTGCAGAGTTCAGTCTGATCCGTGGGCACCTCCGCCCCGGGCAGGAGGTCTACCGTGGTGTTGAAGCCTACCGTTTTCTGCTCGAGGTGGTCTGTGGTCTCCACTCCCCGATTATTGGTGAGACGGAGGTGATGGGGCAGTTTCGCGAATTCTGCGCGAAGACCGACTTTCCGGAGACGCCGTGGGGCTATTGGTTGAAGCAGCTCGCCAACGATCTGCTGACCGATGCGAAGCGGATTCGCCACCAGTTTCTGCATGATCAGGGGAGTCAGTCCTATGGAAGCCTCGCCGCGCGGTACCTGA
>JBEAVZ010000026.1:0-11139 GCA_041160645.1 Acidobacteriota bacterium | reverse complement strand
CGCTGCCGCTGGATCTCGATCTGCCGCCCCTCGGCGAGGGCGTGGCCAAGCTGAGCCTCGGCGGTGCGATTGCGCAGCGGGAGGTTGATGTTCACTCCAAAGCGCCACGTCCGGAAGTCATTCTTGAGCATGTTCCAGAGCCCCTGTCCACTGCCCCCAATCAGGAAGGGCGGCAGCGCGCCTCCGCCATTGGTCGGTGGCAGCGGTGTCAAACCAGCGAGAAGCGAGAGCTGGTTGACCCGGTTGGTGAGCAGCGCGTTCGATGCCGCAAAGAAGTTGGTCTCGGTGCGCTGGGCGCCGGCAAGGCCGATTGTCCCGTAGTTGACGAAAAAGTCGACCTGCGGCTTGGTCTGGTCACGAAAATATGATTCGTCGATCTTGTTCAATTCTCCGCGAATGCGGAACTGTTCGAGCTCCGGGCGGTTCTGCATCGCCAGGCGGAGGGCATCGACCAGCGGGAGCGTCTGGCCCACCTCGAGCTCCGGCTGTTCAACCGGGATCAGCTCTGACTGCCAGAGATCGGCGCTGTCGGGTTGCAGAAGGAGCATCTTGAGGGCGTTCTCGGTGCGCTGAATGGCATCGATGGCTGCGGCCGCCTCGTCGTTGCGGCGCTCCAGCTCGACCCGCGCTGAGATAATGTCCGATGGAGCCAGCGTTCCAACCTCGACCAGGCGCTCGTTGTGCGCCAGCTGCGTCCGGGCCAGCTCGACCGATTCGCGTTTGATCTCCCGATCGCGGCGGGCAAAGACCAGATCCCAGTAGGCCCGCTGGACCTGGGCGATGATCTCGATCGCCCGCTGCCGGAACTGGCTGTCAGAGATGTCGAGCCTCTTCCGGGCGAGCCGGATCTGGCGGCGACCCGGATCGATCGTCCGATTCTTGAGGAGCGGCTGGGTAAAGGTGAGATTGAGCGTCGAGGTAAACTGCGGATTGAGAATGTTGAAGACGTTCTGCGTCGTCGACCGGTCGTTGGAATAGCTGGCCTGGAGAAGACCGCCCTGCTCCCGAATCCGCTGCGAAATGGTGGCCGTGCCCGTCAGATTGTCAGTCAACAGACCGCCATTCGCCCCTCCGGCGAGCGGGTTGGCAATGGGAATATTTCTTCGGTCATAGAAGAGGCTGGTCATCAGTGCGGGATCGTAGAATCCCTGCGAAGCGCGGTAATCGAGCTCAGTCATCTGCACGTTGAGCCGCTCGATCTCGATCTCGCGGTTGTTCTCGAGCGCGAGAAGGATCGTCTCGCGGAGGGTCATCCGCACCTGCTTCGACGGATCGACCCCGACGCGCGGATCAGAGACCGGCCGCGCCTCCTGGGCCGGCGCAACGCCGGAGAGCACAATGATCAGGAAAGATGCCAGAAGAGTCCATCTCATCAAAGTCATAACTAAATCTCCCTCCCTCTCTGCTGCTGACGCGCCGCCTCATAGACCCGCGCCGCGGTGGCGATATCTTCGATCGCCAATCCCAATGATTTGAATATCGTGATCCCGTCGGGGCGGCGGCGGCCCGGATGCTCACCGGCGACGACCCGTCGCAACTCGACCAGGTTTTCCCAGTTGAGAAGCCCCTTCTCGACCGCGGTGACCAGCTCACCCGCCTCGCAGCGGGCCTGCTCGAGCGAATCGACGGTCAGCAGCTCTGCCCGCTCGATGGCCGCCTCGTCGAACTCCCGCCGGAGAATCGAGTTGCCGCCCGCGGCATTGAGATGAGCGCCAGGGCGCAACCACTCTCCACGCAGCACCGGCTCACGGGCGGTCGTAATCGTGATGAGGATCTCCGCTGCAGCCGCCTCCTCGGGCCGCGCGACCGGCTCGATCGTGGTCAGCCCGAGCTGACGCGACATCTGCTCACAGAATCGCTCGCGATTCGCGGCGGTCCGGCTGTAGACGAGGACCCGCTCGATCGGGCGGACGGCGCAGACCGCCGCGAGCTGACTCTGGGCCTGCCAGCCAGTTCCATAGATCCCCACGGTCGACGCTCCGGGTTGGGCCAGATACCGGGTAGCCACCCCCGACGCGGCGCCCGTGCGCAGCTGGCCGAGCCGGTCGGCCTCGATCAAGGCCACCAGTTCGCCCGTCAGCGCGTTGTAGAGATTGATGAAGAAACGGGCGCCGTGGCGGGTCACGGTGTAGGATTTGAGCCCCATCCATTCGCCATCCGTTCCGCTCATGACATGCAGCGTCGCGCCGTGGGTCCGGACCCGGCGGCGCGGCTCATTGCTCGCCGCACCCTGCGCCTGCCGAAGGAAGACGCCCTCGACGGCCTCGAGAGCCGTCTCGATTGTCAGCAGCTCCGCCACCTCAGACTCTGTCAGATAGATCGCCATCTAGCGCCCCGTCGTCCCCAGTATTGAAGAGACCGCCGCCGCGGCCCGCTGGCGGACAGATTGACCCAGCCCCCGCACCCGACGCCAGATGCCGGAGTTGGCCACATCGTCGAAGATCGAGTAGGCGACCGGCGTCGCCAGGAGCGTCAGGAGCAGGCAGAGCGTCTGCCCGCCGATCACCACCACCGAGGTCGAACGATTGATTCCCGCCCCCGGCCCACTGCTGATCGCCAGCGGCGCCATTCCGGCGACAAAGGCGATCGTCGTCATCAGGATTGGGCGAAGACGATCACGACTGGCGAGAATCAGGGCGTCATAGCGGGCCATCCCCTTTGCCCGTAGTCCGTTGGTATGGTCGATCTGGAGGATCGAGTTCTTCTTGACCATCCCGAAGAGAACGAGCAGGCCGAGCAACGTGAACATATTCAGACTCTGGCCGGAGACAAAGAGCGAGAGCAGCGCAAAAGGCAGGCTGAGCGGCAAGGCCAGCAGCACCGTCACCGGATGGATGAAAGATTCGAACTGGGCGGCCAGCACAATGTACATAAAGATAAACGAGAGGAGGAAGGCGAGCAGAAAACCATCGAGCGTCCGCTTCAGCTCCTTGGTTCGCCCCGACAGTCCGGTCAGGTACTCTGGCGGAAGGTTCATCTTCTTCACCTCGGCATTGACCTTCTCGATGATCTCGCTCTGCGAATAGCCCTGTTCAAGATTGGCCGTCAGCAGCACCTGCCGCTGCCGCGCCACCCGCTCGATCTGGGTTGGCCCACTCGCCTCCGAGAAGCGGACGACGCTGTCGAGACCGACGCTCCCCAACCGCATCGAGGGAACATTGAGCTTGCGGATCTCTTCGGCGGTTGAACGATAGTTCTCAGTTGCCCGCACGTGGACTTCATATTGCTCGCCATTCTCATTGTAGGTCGAGATCTGGTCGCCACCGACCAGCAGGCGCAGACTCTGCGCGATGTCGAGAACGTTGACGCCGAGGTCGGCCGCACGCGCCCGATCGATCTCGGCGCGCATCTCCGGCTTGCCATAGATCAGCGACGTATCGGCATCGACCACCCCGGGCATCGCCTTGAGCCGGTTGAGCAGATCCTGCGAATAGATGTTCAGCTTCTCCAGATCGGGTCCCTGAATGGTGAAGGCCAGATTGGCATTCTGACGGCTGCTGCCGCCGATCGCCGCGACGGTCGAGACGACTGGACGGAGGTTGAGCGGTGCATACTTTGGAAGGACCTTCTCACGCACCTGGGTCATCAGATCGAATTGCGAGATCTCCCGATCCTTGAGCGGGGTCATCCGGACGTAGATCTTCGCCTCATTCGGGGTCTGCTGCGGGTCGTCACCTATTGTCGTCAGGGTATAGTCGATGTGCGGAAGCTGGCGGACATCGGCGGCGACCTTCTGGGCAATCGCCATCGTCGACTGGAGAGAAGTGCCCTCCGCCGCGCGGATGCTCACCTCAAACTCGTCCTGATCATCCTCGGGGAAGAAGTCCTTGCCGACCGCGATCAGAAGCGGCACCGACGAGAGGAAGACCAGCAGGGCAAGAGTCACGATCACCCAGCGGTGCTTGAGCGAGAAGCGGAGCATGGCCGTGTAGGACTGGTCGAGAATCCGGTTGAGCCAGTTGGTCTTCTGGACGCTTTGCCCTTCCGAAGCGAACTGCCCCCCAACCACCTCAGACTTGCGCTTCATCCGCCGCAGCAGACGCGCGCTCATCATCGGCGTCAGGGTAAAGCTGACCAGCAGCGAGACCATAATCGAGAAGGCCATGGTCAGGGCGATACTCTTGAAGAAACGGCCCGGAATGCTCGACATGAAGGCCACCGGCAGAAAGATCACCACCAGCGAGAGAGTGGTCGCCATGACCGCCAGCCCGATCTCCCGCGTCGCCTCGATCGCCGCTTCAAATGGCGACATCTCCTTCTCTTCAAGATAGCGGAAGATGTTCTCGAGGACGACGATCGCGTCGTCGATGACAATCCCTACCCCGAGCGTCAGCCCGAGCATCGAGGGGCCATTGAGCGTGATGTCCGCCCACTCCATCGCCGCAAAGGTCGAGATGAGCGAGGTCGGGATGGCGATCGCCGCGATGATCGTCGCCCGGACGTTCTGCATAAAGAGGAGCACGACGAGCGCCGCCAGAATCGATCCAAGCACCAGATGCTCGCGAATCGTGTTGAACGCGGCCATGATGAAGACCGACTGGTCGCGGACGACCTTCAACTCATATCCCGCCGGAATCGACGACTTCAGCTCATCGAGCCGCGTCTTGATGGCGTTGACCACGTCGACCGTATTGGTGCCCGACTGACGACGGATCTGAAGAAGCAGCGCCGGCGTGTCATTGAACCGGCCGGCCGACAACTCATCCTCGACCCCATCTTCGACATAGCCAAGATCGGAGATCTTGATCGGGTAACTGCCGCGGTTGGCGACGACGATATTGTTGAACGAGGCCACATCGGAGAGGCGCCCCAGCGTGCGCAGAGTCAGGAAGCGGTCCGGTTGATCGATCCGCCCGCCCGGCACTTCGAGGTTCTGGGCCTGGAGGGCGGCCGAGACCTGGGCAACCGTCAGATTGTAGGCCCGCAGCTTGTCGCCATCGAGCTTGACGTTGACCTGCCGCTTCCGCCCGCCAATGATCTGCACCTGACCAACCCCGCTGATCGACTCGATCTGCCGCCGCAACACCTTGTCGGCAAACTCCGTCGCCTCGCGAATCGAGCGGTTCGAGGCCAGAGAGATTGTCATGATCGGGGCGGCATCGGGATCGAACTTCTGGACGACCGGCTGCTCGATCGTCTTTGGCAGGAGCGGCAGAGCCGTGTTCAGCTTGTCCCGCACATCCTGGGCCGCCGAATCGAGGTCACGCTCGAGCTCAAAGGTGATGATGACCAGCGAGACACCCTCCGACGAGACCGAGCGCAGCTCCTCAATCCCGCTGATCGTATTGAGCGCCTCCTCGATCTTGTCCGAGATCTCCGTCTCGATCTCCTGTGGGCCAGCCCCGGGCAGCACGGTCGAAATGACGATGGTTGGAAATTCAACCCGTGGGAACCGCTCGATCACCAGCCGGTTGTAGGAAAAGATTCCCAGCACCACCAGTGTCATGATCAGCATCGTCGCAAAGACGGGCCTTCTGACGCAGATCTCCGCCAACTTCTGCATATTCTTCCCTCCTTCTTCTGCCAGACCTCTAACGGGTCCTCATTCCTCTTCAGCCAGCCCACCAACCTGCCGACATACCGACTTATTGGCCTACCGACTTATTGGCCCACCGGCTTGCTGCTAATTGGCCGTCTTGATCAGACTTCCCTGCTGCAACTTCTCGGTGTTGCTCGTCGCGACAATCTCCCCCGCGCGGACTCCCTCGCTGATCTCCACCAGCTCGCCATCCGTCACCCCGGTCCGGACGATCCGCTCGACCACCCGGCCACTCTCGATCACGAAGAGCTTGGTCAGCCCGGCTGCGGTGATCACCGCCCGCTGCGGAACCAGAACGACCGGGGTCGACTTGCTGAGAATCAGATTGGACTTGGCGAACATCCCCGGGCGCAGCAGATTGCGCGGATTGGCCACCTCGGCCTCGACCGTCAGGGCCCGTGTCTGCTCGCTCAGCGATGCCCCGATCCGGACTACCCGCCCGGTAAATGTCTGCTCCGGGAACGCCTCGACCCGGAGGGTCATTGACTGCCCGACTTTTGCCGCCGCCGCCGCGTACTCCGGAACATCGGCCCGCAAACGGAGCGGGTTGATCTTGACCAGCGAGAGGATCCGCCCCCCGACCGCGAGATAGGCTCCGCGCGCGGCAAACTTCTCCTTCACCGCCCCGGTGATCGGGGCCCGCACCACCGTGTCTGTCAGCGCCTTCCGGGCCAGCGCCAGCGCCGCCCGCTGCTGCTCGACAATCGCCAGCTGCTGGTTGACCGCGTCGACCGCCGCCTGATGGCGCGCCTGGGCCAGCCCCTGATTGATGCGCGCCTGATCGTAGACCGCACGCGCAATGTCGCCCTTCTCGATCAACCGCGCCGCCCGATCCAATTCGACCGTCGCCAGATCGAGCGCTCCCTGGGCAATCTTCACCTCGGCATTCTGGCGGGCCTCAAACTTCTCCCCCTCCTTCATGCCCAGCCGCGCCATCGTCTGCCGCAGCGCCGCCTCTGCCTGCTCAATCCGCAACTTCGCGTCACGCTGGTCGATCTGCGCAATCACCTGCCCCGCCGTCACAAAACTGCCAAAGTCGACCTTCAACTCAGCCAGCTCTCCCGGCGCCTGCGCACCAATCACCACCTCTTCATCCGCGGCCAGTGACCCGACCACCTCGAGCCCCCGCTCCAGGTTGCGCGTAATCGCCGCGGCCGATGTCACGTCCACGACGGCCGGTGTCTCCGGCGGCGTCCCGGCCACCTTCGCCGCGACCCCCACCTCACTCTTGTGCGGACGCAGGTAGAACCAGAGCAGAAGCCCCAACCCCACCACCACGATCAACATCACCACTAAACGCGTCCGTCGCCCGGATTCATTCTGCTCACTCATTACCTTTCCCTCTCCATTGGTACTTGTCATTCTTCCTGGCCCGTCCTCATCGACCTTCACCATCTGACGGGTCCCTGACTACAACTTCGCCAACCCGCGCCGTCAGGCCGAACCGGCTGGCGACCCGCTCACCTTTGATCCCGCTCCATCCACCGGCTCACCCCTCATCACGCCGGCCACGAAGAGGTCGGCGAACCGCGCGGCCGCCTGCTCGTTGCTGATATTCAGCAACTCATTCATCTGCTGCGGAAAAAGTTTGGTCGAGAGAACGTGGTAATGGATCATCCCGATGAACGCCCGCACGGCGGTCATCGGATCCACTGGCCGATACTTACCCTCATCCACCCGGCGCGCAATGAACCCCGCCAACGCCTGAAAAACTCGCACAATGTGATTACGGTAGAAGATCTCGGCCAACCCATGCCCCTCCAGCCCACTGTAGAGCATCAGCCGCAACGTGTTCTGATCCTTGTCGTTGATCTCAAGCATCCGTAAGGCGACCGCCTCGAAGAGTCCCCGGTCATCACCCGTCTGCAACGTTCCCTCGATGGCCCGCTCCAGCGCCACCAGGTCGTCCGCACAAGACTTCCAGTCGATGATCGCCGCGTACAACTCACCCTTTGTCGCGAAATGGCGAAAGATCGTCGCCTCATTCACCCCGGCCGCCTGCGCGATCTCCCGGGTCGTCGTCCCCTGAAAACCACGCCGCGAAAAGAGCTCGAGCGCCACTTCAATGATCTGTTGACGCCGATCGACGGCCGCCATCCGCGGGGATTGCCGTGACTCTGTGTTCTCTGTCGATCCCAAACATACCCTCCACATCTAACCATCTTTGCAAGTAAACACTTACTAACACATCCGTCTCCGCCAAATCAACCAGAAATGTAAGTGCTTACTTATCTCGATAGAAATGTGACAGAAAAGGGACGAATGGGTAGCGGGAGAGGGGCTAATCGGGGGGACAGGCGTGGTAAGGCGCCTCAAGTCTCAAAATTGATGCCCAGGACATAGCTGGAGATGAACTGATCGGCGAGTTCGTTGGCCGAGATCTCCTCCGGGTGGGAGTTGATCCTGATGCTCGAAGTCTTGAGGTTGGCCAGTTTGTCACGCTTATTGAGGGTATGGGTCGCCTGGTCATTATAGCCGATGTTCGAGACCAGATTGACGTTGGGGATGACCGAGAGGCCATTGCGCAGGAGCATGGAATAGAACCATTGGTAATCCCAGGTGTTGAGGGTGCCGTCATAGACAATCTGGAAATTTCTGAGCCAGTATCTGGCCTCATTCTCGTGGGGGAGAATCTTGTGGAAGACCTTCTCTTTTTTCAACCGGGGCAGATCCTGCATCCCGACATCGTAATGTTTCCAGGCGCGTCGCCAGGTCGCCCATCCCCAGATGTGGGAGTGTTTGGAGAAGAAGTAGCTGGCGTCGCCCCACTGACGACCGCCGTGAAAGTTGTTGCCGCTGATCATCATCACCCGCTCTTCGTCGCGGTATTTTTCGAGAAGTTCCTGGCAGAATCTGAAGAAGGTGAGGTCGGGCAGACAGTCATCCTCGATGATGATGCCCTCATCAACCTTCGAAAAGAACCAGTCGATACCTGAGCTCATGGCGACACGGCAGCCAAGGTTCCGCTCGTAGAAGAGGGTGTGCAGTTCACAATCCCAGTCGATCAGCTCGACTATTTTTCTGACCTTGTCACAGCGGCGGCGGTCATCAGGAACCTGAGGGCGCGGACCATCAGCCTTGATGAAGAGGGACTGGGGGCGAATCTTTCTGATCACTTCAAAGACCCGCCGGGTCTCAGCGGGACGATTGAAGACATTGAAAAGAATCGGCACCGGAAAGCCCGGCTCCCTGGCTGATCTGAATCCGAACATTGATTGGCCTTTCTCTGGTCAGGACAGCGCGATCGTCGATCGGTTCCGACGCGGGAAGTGGCGCTGACCCAGTCGGGAGTTGCAGTTTAGATTGGCAAGATCGAGAAGATGTTTGTCAGTAATGAAGTTGTAGGTGAGGTTGTGAGACACCCCGTCAACTGACGTTCTTGAGTATAGCCGCTCCGGAGAGGGCAGGCAAGCGATGCCCAGACTCGCCGAGCCGCCGCCAGGCTCTTGCAAAGTGGCGCCGTTAACTTTTGCCTTTTGAATTTTCCGCATGCTATTCTCTCCGCTTGTGCAGATAGTCTCATAAATCTCGGTTCCGCTAATGAGGAGGCAGGAGTGAGCGTTCTTGTAGATAAGAATACCAGGCTGATCGTCCAGGGATTGACGGGCAAGGAAGGAACCTTCCATGCCCTGCAGATGCGCGATTACGGCACGAACATCGTCGGAGGTGTCACACCGGGCAAAGGTGGGACGACCCACGAGGGTTTTCCGGTCTTCAACACGGTCGAGGACGCCGTGAACAAGGCGGGGGCGAACGCGACGGTGATCTATGTTCCGCCACCATTTGCGGCTGACGCCATTATGGAGGCGGCGGCGGCCGGAGTGGGGCTGATCGTCTGCATCACCGAGGGGATCCCGGCGCTCGATATGGTCAAGGCCTTCGAGTTCGTCAAGGAGCGTGGAGTGCGCCTGATCGGCCCGAACTGTCCGGGTGTGATCTCACCGGGCAAGTGCAAGGTGGGGATCATGCCGGCGCGGATCCATCTCGAGGGTCGGGTCGGAGTCGTCTCGCGCAGCGGAACCCTGACCTACGAGGCGGTCGGTCAGCTGACCTCGCTCGGCATCGGTCAGTCGACCTGTATCGGTATCGGAGGTGATCCGATCATCGGCACGACGCAGCGCGATGCGGTGAAGCTCTTCAACGAAGATCCGGATACTGACGCGATCGTCATGATCGGCGAGATTGGCGGTTCGGCGGAGGAAGAGGCGGCTGAGTACATCCGTGATCACGTCAAGAAACCGGTCGTCGGCTTCATCTGCGGTCAGACCGCTCCTCCGGGGCGACGGATGGGCCATGCCGGAGCCATCATCTCGGGTGGCAAGGGAACGGCAGCGGAGAAGATGGCGGCGATGACTGCCGCGGGTATCCACGTCGTCAAGAGCCCGGCCGATATCGGAGCGAAGATCAAGGAAGTTCTCGGCTAGGCCAGCCAGAGATCTGGTCTGACAATGGGCCGCTGGCGGAGACGCCGGCGGCCCATTTTTGCTGGCCATTCTGGAACCAGGCGCGGGGCGAAGCGGCCCTGCGCTTCCCTGCTCCCATACTAACCGGTTCTTGGGCGGGGTCGGTTGATGAAGAATCCCGCCATGCGATTGTGTCTGAAGTAGTCCTCGAGCGGCTCGTCGACGACCAGACGCTGGCGGCGGGAGGCATTGCGAAGCCACAACTGGTCGCCACGACGAATGACGATGCCGAGGTGATTGGTGTCGAGCCCCGGGCTCCCCGAGACGAAGAAGATGATGTCGCCGGTGGTGAGGGTCGGGGCAATGAGCGAGTAGGCGCGTTTCGGGTAGTAGCGATAGGTGGAGAGACGTGGCGGAAGGCCCTTCACCCGGTGGAGATCCTTTTGACGCCAGAGGCTCTCCGGCTGGTTGGTGATATCGGCGAGCAGGCCGCGGCCGATCTGGTAAGCCGACCATTCGGTCGCATAGTGAAGTCGGTTGGCCCAGGCGATCTCTGCGTCGCGATACCTGATCGCCGCCAGCTGGTGGGTAAAGTCGGCGGCCGAGTCGACAGAGGCGAGCGCCAGGACCGTCTCGACAAAGGTGACGCAATCGAATCCATCGACCCGGGAGACGAGCGCCTCGCGCGTCGTCGGCGAGCCGATGAGCGGACGGGTGAGGTAGGGCCGCCCAAGCAGCTGCTCCGAGACCAGCTCGATCCGTCGACCGATCGCCTCGACGCTGGCGATTGAGGCGATCAGTCGACGCACCTCCGGGTCGGCATCGACGGACTGAAGAGGCCGCGCGGGAACCCAGGTGAGAATGAAGAGCACAAAGATGAGCATGCCGATTCAGGCTCCGGTGCCGGCGACTCACCCCTTGACCAGTTCACCCGCCTGCTTCTGGATCTTGCCGATCGCCGTGGCGATCTGATCCATATCCTCGCGGCCCCCGAGAAACATGGTCTGGGTAAACCAGACGGCCTCGGCGCAGAGGCGATCGTTCTCGGGGCAGTTTAACCGCTGCCGATAGTCGGCGAGCTGCCTGGCGGTGTAGATATACTTATAGGCGCGTGAGTTGAGGGTATTCTCGAGGAATGGCTCGCGGTAGAGCGGCGAATAACCGCCGCCGCATGGAATCCCCTCGGCCTTCAATGCC
>JBEAVZ010000110.1:0-19120 GCA_041160645.1 Acidobacteriota bacterium | reverse complement strand
GTGTAATAACCAGGTCAGGTTGATCGATGTTGGCCCAGGTCGGATTGGCCATCTCCGCTGGTCTCCTGATGGTCTCCACCTTGTGTACGAAGGGCAGGTTGGCGATCAGACGGAGATCTGGACGGTTGGAAGCGATGGCTCCACCCCGCGCAGATTGACCAATAGCGAGATTGACGAGAAAGATCCGTCATGGTCACGAGATGGGCAATCGATCTTCTACGTCGCCCTTGTCGATGGGCAGGAGACGATCCGTCGTCTGCCGGCGGCCGGTGGAGAGTCGGTGCTCGTTGTCTCCGCTGGGGGACGAGAGCCGGTTCAATCCGCTGATGGCCAGCGACTCTACTTTGTACGGAATGGGGGGCTCTTTGCTGGGGCACTGACCGCTCCCGACCCGCCGCTCCTCGCGGATGGCAGTCTGGTCCGCCTCGGTAAGGAGTTGAAGATTGGCGGCCACTCTCAGCTCGATCCCACCGCGGTCACCATTCCGGCGGATACCGCTGATGCCGCAATGGCGCTGGACCAACTCGACTTATCGACCGGGCGGATTGAGCGCGTCGTGCAGCTGGACGCCGCTACGGCCTCTGCCGCCACCGGGATCGCCATCTCCCCCGCCAAACGATACTTATCGGTAGTCTTCGACCAGGGATCGATTGGTGAATTGACGACGGTCGAAGGGTGGAGATTGAAGCCATTCTCCGAGTATATGATCGATCGATTCTACCTTGAGGGGGTTCTCTATCCGCAAAGGTGGTGGAGAATGATGCGGGATAAGTACAAAGACTGAGAGGTCATTCAACATATTTCAGAAACCGGATCTCGGTGTCCGAAGAGGAGATCGAAGTACTGGCGATGGCCCGGCCATTGGGCGAGATGGCAAAGCCCGGGCTCGATGCAGAAATCGATTTAGACACGAAAGCGTCCAGTTCCATGACCTCCTCAACCCGTCCACTCCGCAGTCCGCCAGGCAGTTCGAGTCGAAAGAGCGTCGGCCCGGGCTTTTCGCGACGAGTAATCAGGTAGAGCCGATCGTCTTTGAGATCCCAGCTGACCCCACGCAGTATCTCGTCGAGATTGGCCAGCCGCAGCTCCTCACCAGTCTTCAGTCTCTTGTGCCAGATCTGGTCCTGGCGCGTAAAGTAGAGTTCTTCCCGATTGGAAGAGAGTGCAAACCGTCTCCCGCTCTCCTCAACCAGCGTGTCGGTTACTTTCGTGGTCAGATCAGATCTGCGAATCTGGCTGGACGGGTTCCCCTTTGTCAAACTTTGCCAACAGTAGTAGAGCGTCTGGGAGTTGTGTGACCAGACGGGTGAGAACTCATCATCGGCGGTCTCGGTCACGCCGTTGATCTGACCACTGGCCAGATCAAGGAAGAAGAGGTCCGATTGACCGTCGATCTTCTGGTTGAAGGCGATTCTGGTCCCGTCCCCTGACCAGTCGAGGCTCTCGATCCCGGACAGATTGCGAAAGGTCAGCTGACGATGATTGGTGCAGTCAGCATTGGCGCTCCAGATCTCCTCGGCGCCGGATCGATTGGAGATGAAAGCGATCTGGCGGCCGTCCGGTGAGAATTTCGGGGAGTAGGTGGAGTTGCTGGCGCTGATTGTGCAGGGAACATACCCGTGACCTTGAAGACGACTAAAAACAGACTCAAGGGGCCCTTCCGGGAGCGGCATCAGATCGATCTGCGAAGTGTTGCCGGGGAGACTGACATATGCCAGTTCTCCCTGCTCGGACAGGCTGAAGGAGAGGACTGGTTCGTTGATCTTCGTGAATGGAGCGGGCGCCGGCTCCGTTCCGCTCTTAATGCTGGAGACACGCCAAAGCCGCGGGTCACCATTTCGGTGCGAGATGAAGAGAATCTCGTCACCATTCGGAGACCAGTCGAGGCCAGAGATGCTGCTCTCATCGGCAATCAGCTGGCGTTCCTGACCACTGGCAAGATCGACCAGGTGGATACCGACGCGGTTATTGGTCAGATTGTGGCGAATGAAGGCAATCCGGGACCCCTCCGGCGAGAAACGTGGGTGTGAATCGACCACCCTGCTCTCGGTGGAGGGAGTGCTCAGTTGTTTCCGCTTCGATCCGTCGGTGGCGCAAAGGTAGATCAGGGTGCTGTCGGAATCAGGGTCAGCATTGGCGTTGGGGCGTTCACAAACGGCAAGATTCTGACCATCGGGAGCCCAATCCAGGCCACCAGGGGCGACTTCGCCGATATTACTTACTTGATGACCGTCGAGAGAGGAGATAACGAGCTGCCGGCGGTTCTTTTCTGTTCCATTAGCATTGAGCAGCGCAATGGATTGGTTGTCCGGTGACCAGGCGATCTCTTCGTCAGCGTTCCACTGACCGGGAAGCGGCGCGATACTTTTGGTGGTCAGATTGACGATTACGAGCTGCCCGATGCCATTTGGTTCTATCGACTGGTAGTAGGCGAGCGCTTGCCCATCTCTGGAGAAGTTGAGGCTTCGTTTGAATCCATTACTAGACCTTCTCTTGACGATCCTCGACGGGCCAAATTTGAAACGAACCTCGATCTGGCTGACAATCGAGAGAAAGGCATAGACTGAGATGAGAATAATGGGGACAGCGAGAGCGGCTCGCCGGAGCCATTTTCCCAATCCGGAGTGTTGGTTGGCCGGAGGCAGGGGGGTGGTAATTTCTCCGGCGGCGGGGACTGTTGAATATCTGTTCTGGGGCGCTGATTCGCTCCTCACCATCTGCTGAGCCAGCTCGGCGGCCGAGGCGCCGGGCATCCTGACCTCCCATTGCTCGGTCTGGTATCCGAATCCCGGGATGGTCTGGATGACCGAAGGATCCGTCGAGAGACTCTCGAGCGCGCGACGCAGCAGACTGATCTGTTTGACGAGCCGCGACTCCCCGGCTGCTTCATCTGGCCAGATCGCCTCCAGCAGCTCTTTCTTCGTGGCGATGGCGCCATTGAGCTCAATCAGATAGAGGAGAATATCGATGCCGATCTGACTGACCGGCACGATTTCTCCGTCAAAATAGAGCTTGCGCGAAGCTTTGTGGAGTTCAAATTTTCCGCGCACGTATCTCATAACAGGATCGAGAGGTCGAATGAGATCAGCGGGAGCGATCAGCCTCCGAGAGCGGCCAGTATCTCCTGACTGTGTCCATCGGGTTTGACCTTCGGAAAGACGTGGGTCACGAGCCCTTCTTCGTCAATAATGTAGGTCATTCTTACCACACCCCAGTACTTTTTGCCATACATGCTCTTCTCGGCCCACGCGCCATACTTCTCGATCATCGTGTGATCCGGATCGGAGAGGAGCTGGAAAGGCAGGTTGTATTTCTCGCTGAACTTGAGGTGGGAGGCGACGTCATCGGCGCTTACTCCGAGCACTTCGACCCCGCGCGCCTGGAGTTCGGCGTAGTCGTCGCGGAAGGCGCAGGCCTCGGTGGTGCAGCCGGGGGTGAGGTCCTTCGGGTAGAAGTAGATGACGACTTTGCGGCCCTTGAAGTCGGAGAGTTTGACGGTCTTTCCGGCCCCATTTTTGAGACTGAAGGCCGGGGCCTTCTTGCCAACCGGAATGGTCTTGGAGTCGGTCTCGGCTGGTGTGGTCTTCTTCGCTGGCATGGTTGAACTACCTCCTGTTGACGATCGATTGATCGGGCTGGGTGGTTATTCGAGGCGGAGTGCGCGCTCGAGCTTCATTCTGAGGAGAGAGTTCTGATCGAGGCGGATCTCGCGTCCGCTGGTCAGAAGCATCCCGGTGATGGCGCTGCCGGCGATGATCCCCGCGCTGGCGATCGCTCCACCGGCGGTGAGTCCGCGATCCTGGGCGCTGGCAAGGAGGATCACCGTCGCGCCGGTCATCCCGAAGGCGGCTCCGGTGCCGACATTGCGGAGCGTCCGGCCACCATCGCGCCCTCCCTTGAGCGTGCCCTCGCTGTCGGCGCGGATCTTCTCGTCGCGGGAGAAGTTGGCGACCGATTCGACCACGATCGAGACGCGGCGCTCCCGGCCATCGATCCGGACGTGGTCAAAGTTGAGGTGGAGTTGTCCACCCTTGAAGGGCATCTTCGCCGGCACGGCCATGGTCACCTTGCCGATAAACTCGGTCCCCCGGCGCAGCAGCACCATTCCATCAGCGGTGACGTCACGGCGGAGCGTGGCGATCACGTCATCCCCCGGCTCGCTCAATTTTGAACTGAGTGGATCCTGGAGGCTGAGTTGCAGTTCAGTTCCCGCGGGGATGATCAGCTCCGGAGCCTGATTCTGCTCCACTGGGCTCAATGAATGGCGACCAGGGAGTGGACGGCGGGGCGCCAGCGCCCCCTGCATCAGGGTCAAGGCGCAGATCAGCAACAGCCAGTTGTGGCTCATCGTTATCCTCCATTTCCAGACGACTCCTGTCGAGTCGGATTTGGGGCACGTGGAAACTGATCGGGGTTGTCAGTGAAGAGTGAATCGACGTTGAAACGGTAGAGGTAATGCTCCATCTCCGACCGGACATCGGGATAAGGCGCGGCACTGGCTGACCGGAAGGTGTAGGGGGTGACCGTCAGACCAAGTTTCTGGGCCTCACCGACCAGCGCGGGGTTGTCGTGGATGAGCCGCTTGTCGGGGCCAATGCCCGCCGCAAACCGGGCGACCTTGCGGAGTCCTGCCGGGGTCAGCCACTCGGCGGCCGAGTCCTTGCCGACCAGCAGAACCAGCGGGAGGCGCGTGCGGTGGGTCGTGCGGAGTTTGCGGAGCCCGCGCGCCGAGAAGGATTGAATGATGACCGGGGTGCGCGGATCGGCCCCGGGGCGCGCCAGACCATTGCGCCGGAGCGTCTCCACAACCAGGCGCTCCATATCGAACCCGCGATCCTGGTAGTCTTCCGGCCCTTTTGTCTCGGGAAAGAGGCCGGCCCGGCCCCGGACGAGGTCGATCGCCTCCTGCCAGGTCGGCACCCGCGCGCCGGCGAACCGCGGATCGAACCACGAACCGGCATCGAGGCGCTGGATCTCCGCCAGCGTGAAGTCGGCGACAAACCAGCGCGGCTTGCCCTCAACCATTCTCGCCCGCGCCGGAAAGACCTCTTCGACATTGGTCGTCCGTTCGAGAGTTGGATCGTGGAGGCAGACCAGCACTCCGTCACGGGTGATCTGGAGATCCTGCTCAACGAAATCGGCTCCCTGTTCGATGGCCAGCCGATACGCCGCCAGCGTATGCTCCGGCGCATAGGCCGAGGCTCCGCGATGGGCGACGAGGATCTTGCCACGGCGTGACTGCTCGCGCCGTGACTGGTCTGCAGTCGGAGCCTGGTTGGTCGGGTGTGGTGGTTCTGCCGGGTGGTCTTCTCCACTGGTCACCCCGGTCGCACTGGTCGTCAGGAGGAGCGTGCCGAGCAAGAGAATCACCGGCCAGATTTTGCGCAGGTTTTGACGGGTCGCGGTCTTCATCGGTGCAATCATAGTACAAGACGGAAAATTTTTGATGAAAATTCTATGTTCGGGTTTAAAGGTCTTGGATAAAGAAAATAATATGTTATTGTCATCTCGAGTAGTTGATGGGGTGTCAGCGTGGATCGATCCGGACGGCTCATGTTTTACCGGATTTTCCGCCCCCAACCGGCCCGGGTAGTACTATTTTCTCTCCCGAGATGATCGGAAGTTCCATCTACTTTTCCACCAACAAGGAGCGTCATGTCCGGCTTCGTCGTTCGGCTGGCTGGGGTTGAGCAGCCAGTCACGAAGATCTTCAATCAGGATGTTGTGACAATCGGCACGACGGTCGACTGTGATCTGGTGATCGCCAGTGCGAAGACCGACCTGCCGGTCGATTCGCTTCTGATCACCCTGCAGCGACAGGGGGAAGTCTACCGGGTGGCGACGCTCGAATCGCTGGCCGCCGTGACCCGGGGTGGGGAGTTGATCGCGATCGGCGATCCGATCGTCGACGGTGACACCTTCTATTTTGGATCGACCGGGATTCGCCTTCGTTTCTTCTTCCTGAGCGACACGGATGGCCTGAGTGAGAGTGAGCGATTGACCCAGTCCCTGCAGGTGGGGAGCGCGGTCCTCGAGGCGACCCGGACTGCTCCGCCATCGGTCAACTATCCCCGCCGCCGCCGCTTTATTCCGCGGACCGATATCGCGATCGTCTTCGTCAAGCAGCTCCTGCGAGAGTTGGTGGCAGAGATCCCGCGTCGGGTGCTCTATGCGGCGCTCGGAATCATCATCTTTCTGGTCCTGACCTTCATCTATTTCAATACTCTCAGTCTGCTGGTCTCGCGAAGCAACAACAAGGCGATCGGGGAGATGAAAGATACGTTGCGCGAGACTCGCCAGGACATCGACAAGATCCGCGCCGAGTTGCAGCAGGCGCGCGAGGAGTCGGCCAATATGAGGTCGTCCCTCTCGCTGCCCGAGAATGTGGTGCGGAACTATGGCCAGGGGATCTGTCTGATCTATGGGACCTATGTCTTTGTCGATCCGCGGGTCGGGCGGGAGATCCGCTTCAAGGAGTCGAGCCTCTCCGACAACCCGGTCGGCCCGAATGGCGAAGTCAACCTGAGCGCGGACGGGAGCGGACGGACCTATGAGATCGAGTTTATCGGGACCGGCTTCCTCGCCGAGCGAGGGTTCGTCCTGACCAACCGCCACGTCGTTCACGCCTGGGAGGAGGACGATCTGGCCAGTCTGATCAGAATGCGCGGCTTCCGGCCGCGGCTGAAAGAGGTCTTCGCCTACTTTCCGCTGCTCAACCAGCCCTTTCCCCTCCGGGTTGTCGACGTGCTGAGCGACCAGGATGTGGCGCTCTGCGCCTTCGACCAGGGCGACCAGCAGTTGCCGATACTTCCACTTGAAGAGAATGCTGAGGCGATCATCAGCGGGCAGCCGGTGGTTCTGATTGGCTACCCGGCCGGTCTCGAGGGATTGGTGGCCCGTTTCTCCGACCGGAGCCGGACCGCCACCCGCAATTTTGGCAATCTCTCCTTCCGCACCCAGCTCAATGAGCTGGCGAGCAGCTCCCGGATTCGTCCCCAGGCCACCCAGGGGTACATCACCGACGTTGCCCCGCAGCTGACCTATGATGCTCGCACCGACGAGGGTGGCTCGGGCGGGCCGGTCTTCGGGGTGAGCGGGCGGGTGATCGGCATCAATCAGGCCATCCTCTTCAATTCACAGGCCTCGACCACTTTTGGGGTCCCCATTCGCTACGGGATCGGCCTGCTGCGCAAGCATTCACTCCAGCCAGCGGCCAGCGCCACCAGCACCAATCGATGAGTCCAGCCAGACTCAACGCCCCCCCCCAGAGGCAATTGACCGGCAATTGACCGGCAATTGACCGGAATCCCTACTCGATATCCGGGCGGATGTTCGTCCCGCCGGCGGGACCCTCCACGGGCGGATCGATGCGCGAGGCCTGGCGGAAGAGCCTGACCCGACGAAGGTTGGCCGGGCGCAGGCTTTGCCAGTCGATCCGGCGCAACAGATCGACCGGACGGCGCAGATAGTTGAGGAGGTGGCCGGTCTGCTCCGGGACACTGGACGGCGGCTGGCCATAGAGCTGCCCGAGGTGCTCCCGGGTCGGGAAGAGCAGGGCCAGAAGATTGCCAAACTTGCGCAGTGGCTGGCGGCTGAAATTGAAGTATTCGAAGAGGCGCGCCGCTTCGGCAAGCTGGTCGTGCGAACTGAGGAGGGCTGTCTCGAGCAGCAGTTCCAGTTCGGGGCGCGCCGCGTCAACCTCGAGGGCCTCGAGATTGGCCGAGGCGAGGTGATTGACGGCCTGCTCGGCCAGATAGACTGCCCCGGGGAAGCCGTAGTCGACTCCCCGCTGACAGGCCTGGGTAAATGCCGACGGATCCTGTTTGAAGATGAAGTAGAGGTCACTGATCGTTCGCAGGATGGCGTGTCCGCTCTGGAGGTCGACCAGGGTATGGTGGATAAGGTGGAAAGCGATATCACCCGGGGTGGGAATGGGAAGGAAACCGGCATTGAGCGAACGGGCTGCCCGCCAGATCTCCTCGTAACCAAAATCACGCCCGGCGGCGCTGGAGTGGAAGGCGCGGTGGTGAATCTCGATGACCTGTCCGCCGGGACTGCGCCGCGGCCAGAGATGGTTCTGCTCGTTCGGCAGTCGCTGCCGCTGGCGGACGGCGCGGCGACCGGGAAGCGGAGTGTATCCATGCTGGGCCAGCACCAGGTCGGCCTTGGCCGCTTCATCCGGCGGGACGAGCAGGTCAATGTCGAGAGAGGGACGCAGGCCGGGCTGGGGATAGAATCCGCCAATCATGAGGGCGATCCCCTTCAGCGGAAGCGCCTGGATCCCGTGGGCCTGGAGCAGCAAGATCAGTCGCCGCGCCTCGCTCACCGCCCCAAGTTCGCGGGCCGCCCAGGTCTCGGCCGCTTCTCGCAGCAGCTCCTGGATCGTCGTTGGAATGAGCGGCAGCGCCCCCGCACGCGCGAGGTTGTGGCGCAGGAGCGGAAAGAGGAGCAGGTACTGGCCACGCTCGCGCACCTGATCCCAGTCGACACGATCACCCTGCTCGCGGAGGATCCGGAGTAACCGGTGGCGGCTGGCCTCGGTCGGAAGCATTCCGCTCAGAATCAGTTTGTCGGTCGTCGTCAGGGGCTTACTCACAGAGTAAGTATGAACTCAACAATGGTGTTTGTCGATAGGGTGTTGCCGCGCCGCCGGATGGGGTGTGGAGGGTGGGGAGCGGGGCTCTTTGAGTGAGCCGCGGCAGGCTTGGGAGGGCTTTGGCAGAGTCAGACCAGGTGCGGAACTGAGGATGCGAACCTAGGTGCGCAGGCCTCCGGCCCGCATGTGGTGCAGAGCCGCCTCGAGATGAGATGGAGCACGGAAGGAGCGCGGAAGTCGTGGTCAGTGCTGAACAAGGCTCAGGCCGGGTCGGTCGAGGTGGAGGCGATAGTCGGGAGTGAGCCAACCCTGCTAATCTTGGCAATCCCGGCAACCTTGGCAGCAGGCGAAGGGGGTCGTTTGGATCTGAAGACATGCGGGCCAGAGGCCCGCGCGCCCAGGACGGTATCCGCCGCGGCGAGAAGACCACGAAGCGAGGAGCACTCCAGTCTCATCAAAGCCGATCGATCAAAACCGCTCGATCAAAGCCGATCGGTCGCGCCTGCCAGCGGTCATGGTGGCTCTGGCCCGTTCTGGCCCGCTCTGGCCCGCTCTGGTAAGGCCAACAAAGGGACCTGGCAAAAGCCCTGTCAGAACTGGCCACAAATTGCTTTTGAAATCGACCCTGATCTACAATTCACCCATGCTGACAGAGGCTCTGAAAGAACGGACCCGCTACGGACTGGCCATGCTCTTTAGTGTGGTTGGACTTGGTGATGCCCTCTACCTGACGGTGCAGCACCTGACCGGGCAGAGCGTTCGTTGTGCCATTGTCACGGGCTGCTCGGCGGTACTCAGCAGCCGCTACTCGACCCTCGGCGGGCTGCCGACCGCGCTTTACGGTGTCGGCGCCTACTTTCTCGCCTTCAGTCTGGCGACACTCGCCCTCTTCGGTTCCGTCCTCGCCGTCCGCCTGGTCCGGTTGACCGTGGCCGGGATGTTCGTCGGAACCCTCTGGCTGCTCTATCTGCAGGCCTTCGTCATCAAAGCCTTCTGTACCTGGTGCCTGGTCTCAGCGGCGATGACGACGCTGTTGGTTATCTTCATCCTCTGGCCGCGCCGGCCCCGCCGCTGAGGCACCCGGACCTACTTTGCGTTCAGTCGCCGGTCGATCTCCTGACGGAGGCTGGTCGGCCCATAATTCTCGTAAGGTATCTTCTCTCCATCGATGAAGATGGTTGGCGTCGAGTCGACACCACGGCGCATGGCCTGGTCGACATCGGAGGCGATCGTCGAGGCGGTTCGCGGACTCTTCATATCGGTGAGAAAGCGGTTGACGTCGAGACCGATCGTCCGGGCAAACGAGGTGACGACGGGCTGTAGGTCGGGCACCTCGCTCCAGGCCTTCTGGTTGTCATAGAGCAGGTTGTGCATCTCCCAGAACTTGCCCTGGTAGCCGGCGGCGACGGCCGCCTCGGCCGCCATACTGGCATTGGCGTGGATGGTCGTCAGCGGGAAGTGGTGGAAGACGAAACGAATCCGCTCGCCGTAGTCCTTTTTGATGGCGGTCAGGTGCGGGTGGAGGTTGCCGCAGGGCGGGCACTGGTAGTCGCCAAACTCTTCGATGACGACGACCGCGCGCGGTTCAGCTTTGCCGGGCGCATTGGCGGTCGGTGGCGGAGCGATCTCCGTGGTCGTGGTTGTTTGGGGACTCTGGTTCCCGGAGCGGGCATTCTGGTACATCCAGTAGCCGCCAGCCGCGGCGATGATCAGGACTGCAAGAATGATTATCAATGGTATCCGACGGTTCATGTTCTCTGTACCTTCCTGAATAATGTCTTTTAAATGTCTGGCAAATGTCTGCAGCAAAACCCGGGAGACCCCGGCGGGGAGATCTCTCCGGACTAACGTGGGCGAGACCTCGCGAGCATCCGCAACTGTTTGGGGGCCATCATCCAGCGGAGCATTCCCGGCCCCCGCGGGGGAAGACTGGCCACTTCGATTGCGCAGATGGCGCCGCGCCGGAAATCGAGGTTGAGATGGCGGTTCCCGGTCAGGAGTGATGAGGTGATCTCCGCGAGGTCCGGCATGTGGCCGACGAGCAGGGCCCGTTCGAACTGCCATGCGCCCAGTTCGATGAAGATCTCGGCGTGGGGTCCATCGCCATTGGCAAAGGCCCGGCCGGGGGCGAGGGCGTCGAGGATCTTGATGCGGTGATGCAGATTGAGCCGGTGGGCGACAATCTCCGCCGTCTGCCGACAGCGGCGGAGCGGGCTGGTCAGGACGAGATCCACCTTCAGGCCAAGTTTGGCGAGCCCGGTGGCCTCGATCTCCATTTTGGAGCGACCTTCGCCACTGAGCTGACGTTCCGCATCGCTTCCAGTCCCATCCTCACCCAGTTCGACCGCAATTCCGTGCCGCATCAGATAAAGTTCGATCACACGCAAGCTCCGCTAATCAAAATTCCAGACTGAAGAGATCATTGCCAGGACCATCAGCAGCGTTTTTTGATGAAAACGATGATGATAGACTGGCTTCCTGACTGAGCTGATCGCTGGTCTCACCCCAGAGTCCAATGAGTCTGGCGAGCACGGCCAGTCGGCCAGTTACCGGGCGGGTGGTCAGTGTTGACCAGCGCGGGCAGAGAAGAGTCTCGGCCCGTCGGCCTCCCCCGGAGCTGTGGTGACCCGGGCGAAATTATATCCTGAGGGGACAATCGAGTTGAAGAAGATTTTCTCGCGACCGGTCTGGAGCCGTAAATATTTCCTCGCGGCAGCACCCGTGCTGCTCCTCCTCGCCGGGGGAGGCTGGTACTGTTATCGTGAGGCTGGGCCGCGCGAGAGTCTGGCCGCGCGGGTTCCGGCCGCGGCCGTTGGGTACGTCGAGGTGGCGAGCCTCTCGAAGTGGCTGGCTGAGGTTGGGGAGACTCCCACCTGGCGTGAGCTGGCGCCGGTGGTCGGACTCGATCTGCCCGCGCTGGCCCGCTGGGGAAGGTTGGCGACACTGACCGGAGAGCCGCAGCTGGCTCTCCTGGCCGATGCGCAACTCGCCCTGGTCGTGACGGCGATCGAGGTTGGCGATGGAGAGCTGCGGCCGCGACTTGCCCTGCTTGTCGAGACCCATCGATCGGATGAGTCGGCTCACCTGGCGCTCGAAAAGGGGCTCGGAGGTCTCGCCGGTCAGCTCTTTGGAGAGACCGAGCTGCGCGAGCAGAGTTATGCCGGACAGCGGGTCCTCAGCTTCCATCCGCGTCCGGAAGCAGGGGCGGCGAGTCCCGAGCGGGGCCTCTTTGCCTCGCGGATGGGCAGTGGCTGGGTGGTCGCGAACCATCTCGAACCGCTCCGTCAGGTGCTGGACGCCCAGCTGGGGCGGATTCCGGTGATGTCCGGTGACTTCCACTGGCAGCAGGCCCGGCGCCAGCTTGCCGGAGTCGCGAAGGGCGCCGAGACGAAGATGATCCGGGGGATCTTTGGTTTCGTCACCGGTGAGGGGGTGACGAGACTCCTCCGTTCCGGCTCGGCGGTGATCGCCAACGGTCCGGTCTCCCGGGCCCTTCTCGCCGGAGCGGTTGGCGATATCGTGACCGATCTGGCGGCCCAGGTGAACGAGGGAATCGCCATTCACGAGGAGTATGGGCGGGAAGGCGGTGTGACGCGCTATTCGGTCATGCTCAAGCCGGACCTGGTCGAGCGGCTCCAGTCGGTTGTTCGTCCGCCGGCCGACCGCGCTCCCTCGCCGGCGCTGGCCATTCTCCCGCCCACGCTGCGGACGGACCCTGAGTTGGAGGGGGAGCAGGAGCTGGGGGCCGTCACCATCTACCGGGTCGCCAACCCGCTGCCAACCCTGAGCCAGGTTGAGGCGGCCATCTCGGCCCGCCTCGGAGCGGCGCCGAGTTTTCTTCTCCACCAGTTTCTGATTGGAGTCCGCGAGACCTTTCTCGGGATCCGGGATGAGGCGCTGGCCAGTGCGGCGATCGGTGATGAGATTGTCGAGGCCCGCTACGGCGCGGCAGACGACGAGCTTCTCTGGCTGGTGGCGATTCGCGACCGGGCGAGCATGGAGCGGCTGGTCGACGCCTACCTGACCGCCGATGGGGCGAAGATCTCCCGCCGTGAGGACGGGATTCTTCAGTCGGATGATCCGGAGCGCCGCGCGGCGACCCGGATTGGAGACTACCTCGTCCTTGGCCAGCCGCTGGTCCTGAGTCAATTGGCGGCCCGACCGGCGGCAGAGCTGCGTCGCCACCCGGTCTGGAAGAAGGCCCTGCCTTCCGGTGGTTCCCCCTGGTTGACCACCTATGAGGAGTCGAGCGGTCCGGTCAACGACCTCCTCGCCATCCTGGCGGCAACCGGGCAGCTGAAGACGGCGCCCCCGCCCGGCGATCTTCCCCTCACCGTCCGGACGGTCCGACTCGGCACCGCCGGACTGGAGATCGAATCCCGCCATCCCCTCGGCAACTTCCCGGCAATTTTTGGTCTCCTGCTGGGTGGACAGGATCTCGATCAGAGTGGAGAATAGAGCGGTGAAAGATCCTCAATCGACCAGGTCAACCAATTCGCCAGCCAATGGGCCAATCCTGCGGGCGACCGGGCTCTCCAAGCTCTATCAGAGCGGCACTGGTCAGTTCGCCGTCTTCGATGGCCTCTCCCTCGACGTGGGGCGGGGCGAACTGGTCGCGATTGTTGGCGCCTCCGGGGTGGGCAAGTCGACTCTCCTCCACATTCTCGGCGGACTCGATCGGCCAACCGCCGGAAGCCTCGAGATTGATGGGTTTGACATCGCAAAATCCGCTGAGCTAGACTTGGCCAGATTCCGGAATCAGCAGATCGGATTCGTGTTTCAGTTCCATCACCTTCTCCCAGAATTCACGGCGCTTGAAAATATCATGATGCCGCTGCTGATCAGCGGATCGACGCGGAGAGCGGCGCGTCCGCGGGCGCTCGACCTGCTTGGCCGCGTTGGCCTCGCCTCCCGGGCGACCCATCGACCCGGTGAGCTTTCCGGCGGCGAACAGCAGCGGGTAGCACTGGCGCGGGCGCTCGTCAACTCCCCGCTTCTTCTGCTGGCTGACGAGCCGACCGGCAACCTGGACCAGCGGACCGGAGATGAGATTCTCGACCTGCTCCAGCAGCTGCGCGAGGAGAGCGGGTTGACGGCGGTCATCGTCACCCATAATGAGCGGCTCGCGGCGGCCTCCGACCGGACGCTGCGGCTCGAGAACCGCCAGCTGACGCAGGTCGGGGTCCGGAATCGAGCGGACTGACCCGCGGATGCCAGTTCATAAAGCCGGGCATAACCCGGCGGCGACGTGCGGCCCGGACCGGTCCCCAAAACCGCTTGGGGCCTTTCAGACCGGACTGCTGGTGGCGCGGGAGTCTTACTTGTGAAATACTCTCTCGAGCGTGGCCTTGCGGTCGACCCCCTGCGGGCGCCGCAAGGTCATCGATCGAAAACTCAACAGATGCAGGTTGATTAGCGATGTTCGAACGATATACCGAGAAAGCGCGCCGTGTCATCTTCTTTGCCAGGTACGAAGCGAGCCAGTTTGGCGCTTCACAGATCGAGGCGGAGCATATCCTGCTCGGCCTGATCCGCGAAGACAAGAATCTCACCAATCGCTTCTTCCACCGGGCCCAGGCCAACATCGATCTGATTCGGAAGGAGATCGAAGGACGGACAATCCTTCGTGACCGCATCTCCACCAACATCGACCTGCCGCTCTCCAGTGAGGCCAAGCGGGTCCTCAACTACGCGATCGAGGAGTCCGAGCGGCTCGGCAACCGCCACATTGGAACCGAGCATCTGCTGCTTGGTCTGATGCGGGAAGAGAACTCGATCGCCGCCGAGATCCTCTATGATCGGGGATTGCGTCTCTCGGAGATCCGCCAGGAGCTGATGCGCCAGTCGAATGTCGATCGCACGCCGGGGCGGAAGGAGACTCCGCAGCTTCTCGAGTTCTGCCGTGATCTGACGGAGGCGGCGCTCGAAGGCAAGCTCGATCCGCTCGTCGGCCGCCAGGACGAGATCGACCGGGTGCTGCAGATCCTCTGCCGGCGAACCAAGAACAATCCGGTCCTCATCGGTGAGCCGGGGGTCGGCAAGACGGCGATCGTCGAAGGACTGGCCTACCGGATCGTCAGCGGGGAGATCCCCCCGTTCCTCGCCGACAAGAGGATCCTCGCCCTCGATCTGGGTCTCGTCGTCGCCGGAACCAAGTACCGCGGCCAGTTCGAAGAGCGGATGAAGACGATCATGCGTGAACTGATGGAGAATCCGCAGTACATCGTCTTTATTGATGAGTTGCACACCCTCGTTGGCGCCGGGTCAGCCGAGGGAAGTCTCGACGCCGCCAACATTCTCAAGCCGGCCCTCTCGCGTGGCGAGGTCCAGTGCATCGGTGCGACCACCCCCGCTGAGTACCGCAAGTCGATCGAGAAGGATCGCTCCCTCGAGCGCCGCTTCCAGTCGGTCAAGATCGCCGCGCCCGATGAAGAGGAGACCATGCGGATTCTCACCGGAATCAAGGACCACTACGAATCTTTCCACAACGTCCTCTACTCCGGTGAAGCGATCGAGGCGGCGGTCTTCCAGTCAAATCGCTATCTCCCGGACCGTTTTCTGCCGGACAAGGCGATCGATGTTCTCGATGAGGCCGGGGCCCGGGTCAAGCTCCGTGTCCACCGCGAGAATGCTGAAAACCGCCGTCCGACGCGCGATTATCTCGATACGCGCGACCCGGTCTACGGCGGATCGCGCCATTCGCCTTCATATTATGAACCGACCGGTTACGATCCCGGCTATGAGAACCCGGCTGCGCCGGTCCTCAAGAAGGATATCGACGAGGTGATCGCCCGCTGGACCGGGATTCCGATGACCTCGCTGGCCGCGGAGGAGTCGCTGCGGCTGCTCCAGGTCGAGGCCAAGTTGCACGAGCGGATCGTCGGACAGCAGGCGGCCATCTCCGCCCTCGCCCGCGCCATTCGCCGCTCGCGGGCCGGACTCAAGAACCCGCACCGCCCCGTCGGCTCCTTTCTCTTCCTTGGCCCGACGGGAGTCGGAAAGACCGAGGTCGCCCGCTCCCTCGCCGAATTTCTCTTTGGAAGCGAACGGGCCATGATTCGCTTCGATATGTCAGAGTTTATGGAGAAGCACTCCGTCTCGAAGCTGATCGGCTCGCCCCCCGGCTATGTCGGCTACGAGGAGGGCGGCCAGCTCACGGAGCGGGTGCGCCGTCATCCCTATTCGGTCATTCTTCTCGACGAGATCGAGAAGGCCCATCCGGATGTCTTCAATATCCTGCTCCAGGTCTTTGAGGATGGCATTCTCACCGACGCTCTTGGCAACACGGTCGATTTCAAGCACGCGATCATCGTCATGACCTCGAATATCGGGGCGCGCTTCATTATTAAAAGTCAGAAGGGGGGACCGCTTGGTTTCCAGGCGACCCGCGACGATTCCTTACAGTGGTCCGAGGACCGGGTAATGAATACGGTCCGCGAGACCTTCAATCCCGAATTCGTCAACCGGCTCGATGAGATCATCGTCTTTGATCCGCTCGGGGACGACGAACTGTTGAGCATTGTCGACCTGCTGGTCGAGCGGCTCAATCAGACGCTGCGCCAGCGCCAGCTCGAGATCCGGCTCACCCCGGAGGCCCGCCGCTGGATCGTCGACCGGACCTGTGGCGACCGCAGTTACGGCGCGCGGCCGCTCCGTCGCGCCATCCAGCGCTACATCGAGGATCCGCTCTCCGAGGCGCTCATCGATGGCCGCCTCGGCAATCCGCCGGTCGTCGAGGTCTACGCCACCGAGACGGGGCTCGGCCACCGGGCCATCACCCGGGATGATCTGCACGCCAGCGACGAGGTGCTCATCGGACAGTAGAGCTGTTGGCCCGCCCGGCGGTCATTTTAAATGTCCGGCTCAAAAAATTGAGGTGGAGTGGCTTGCCGCTGTTCAATCGGGATTTATTTTCGTATAATCACCGATCTTAAAAATAGCATTGCAATCTTGGCATTGAGGATCGTTCGTCAGGACTGAGACACTGAGACACTGTGGTCACAACGACACCGTGACAAAGACTGAACACTGCCAATCCAGCCCGGCACAAGCCGGTATCCGCAGGTTGCCGATTGCGTTTTCAGGTTCTGTGGTTTGAAGACAGATCCACACTGCTTGGATGGGGGAAATTTCATGGCTCAGCGCATTACCTTAGTGGCAAGCGCAACTCTTTTTGTCCTTGTTCTACTCTTCTCATCGCGCCCGGTGGTGGCGCAGCAGACAGATCAGGAAATACTGATAGAGGATGTCGAGATCCGGGGGAACCGGCGAATACCTCGTGAATCGATCCTCTATTACGTGCAGAGCAAGCCGCAGGATCGATTCAGCCTTCCACTCGCCCAGCGCGATCTCCAGTCGATAATCCAGATGGGACTCTTCGATCCGCTGGCGACCAAACTCTTTGTCGAGGATGGTCCGCGGGGCGGAAAGATCATCATCTACCAGGTCAAGGAATACCCGATCATCCGCGATCTCCAGTACCGGGGCCTCAAGTCGGCGACGGAGAGCGATGTGCTGACCCGGTTCAAGGAACGGCGGGTCCAGGTCAGCAAGGAATCGCAGTTCGATCCGGCCAAGGCCAATGGCGCCCGCCTCGCGCTGCGCGAACTGCTGGCGGAGAAGGGCCATCCCGACGCCAAGGTCCAGGTCGAGGTTGAGGATATCTCGGCGACGACGGTCGCCCTCATCTTCAATGTCGAAGAGGGGCCGCGCGTCCGCGTCAAGGAGATCGAGTTTGCCGGCGATCGCGCTGGCTTCTCCCAGCGCCGTCTGCGCGGAGCGATGAAGCTGGTCAAAGAGGCCGGGCTGCTCGCGACCTTCACCTCCAAAGATATCTACTTTAAAGAGAAACTGCAGGACGACCTTGAGCGGGTCCGCTTCTTCCTTGGGCAGAAAGGCTACCTGGAAGCCAAACTGACCGAGCCGCGGGTGGAACAGGCCGGTACGGTGACCAGCGGGCTCCTTCTGCCGATTCCAGGCCTGCGTAAGAAGGGCCCTGGCCTGAAAGTGGTCATTCCGATCGAGGTTGGACGCCGCTACAAGATCTCCAAGGTCGAAGAGAAGGGCGTCAGCATCTTCCAGCCGGGCATCGTCTCGGCCGTCTCCGGCCTCCAGGTTGGGGACTACGTCGACGCCAAGAAGATCCAGGACAACGTCTACAAGGGAATCAAAGACCTTTACGGCGTTCAGGGTTACATTCAGGCCGATGTCAACTTTATCCCCAAGTTTATACCGAAGACCGAGACCGAGGGCGACATCGAAGTGACTCTCGAAGTCGACGAGGGGCGCCAGTTCACGATGCGCCGGCTCGAATTCATCGGCAATACCAGCACCCGCGACTCGGTGCTGCGCCGCGAGGTTCTGCTCAACGAAGGCGACCCTTACAACAAGCGCCGCTGGGACTACTCGATTCTCCGCCTCAATCAGCTCGGTCTCTTCGACGAGGTCAAGGATAAGGATGCGATCACCCGCACCAATGACCGTGACCAGACGGTCGATATCGACCTCCAGGTCAAAGAGCGGGGACGGCAGCAGATCCAGCTCAACGGCGGCGTCTCGGGTTTCGCCGGCAGCTTCTTTGGAATTGAGTACTCCACCAACAACCTGCTTGGTTACGGCGAGTCGCTGAGCCTCGCCCTCTCTGGTGGAAACCGGCAGGTCTTTGCCAGTTTCGGTTTCAACGAACCCTACTTTCTGGGCCGACCGGTCAGCCTCGGGCTCTCGATCTTCGCTTCGAAGGCCCAGTTTGTCGGGCAGGGATTCAACTTCAACAACGCTTCGCAGCAGCTCCAGGCGAGCTTCTTTGGATTGAGCTCGATCGATTCGAGCACCCTTTTCAGTCAGCAGACGGCTGGCGGATCGGTCAATATCTCGGCTCCGCTCCAGCTCTTCACCCGGAAGTGGCCGACCTTCTCGGGGCTGGCCCGCCTCGGGCTCTCCTATTCGCTGACGACGAGCAGCATCGAGGATCCGGCCGTCAACCGTGACGCCAACCCGGCCAACGATATCCCGGTCACCTTTACCCAGCCGCGGATCATCACCAGCCGCGTCACCCCTTCGCTCTTCTATAATACGAAGAATGCGGCGATGGATGCGACGCGCGGACAGAGCCTCTTCCTCGGGTTCGCGCTTGCCGGCGGACCGCTCGGCGGCGACGTCAAGACTTTCGCGCCCTCGGTCGAGTACCAGCTCTTCGTCCCGGTCTTCAAGCGCCGCTCGGACAAGCCGCACGTCGTGGCCATGCGCGCGCGCGCCGACACGATCCGCACCTTTGGGACCCCTTTTGACACCAACTCGCTCTCGTTCGTCGGGGGCATCCCGATCTTTGAGCGCTTCTTCCTTGGCGGAGAGTTCGATATCCGCGGCTACAACTTCCGCTCGATCTCGCCGGTCGTTGCCTCCGAGTCGTTCCTCTCGACCCGTAATGTCGTCGCCAAGATCCTGGATCCCAACGATTCGACGAAGCTGATCGATGCGCCGCCGGGCTATGTCAATCCGAGCGTCCTGCGGAACTACACCTTCGAG
>JBEAVZ010000563.1:0-4953 GCA_041160645.1 Acidobacteriota bacterium | reverse complement strand
TCCGGTAACCGCTGGAGATGAAGTAGATGATCTCGGGGGGCGGTTCGATGCTCACCGAACCGCCGTAGATCCAACCGGTGGAGACGACCGAGAAGTCGCGGACACGCACGAGCAGCCAGTCGTCGAAGCGCTGGTCGCTCGAAGATCCGGAGGGGCGAGAGGAGCCAGAGGAGCCAGACTGGGAGACCTCATCGGCATCGGACAGGGCGCGGAGAGTTGCGGGGCGGGGACGTCTCTCCCGGGTGATGATGTCGAGCAGCGTCCCCGCCGGAAGGGTGAGGGCCACATTCTCCTCGGAGAGACGATCCGGGGTAAGGCGGAGGCGCAGTGCGGCCTTGGAACGCCCGGCGGCCTGGGTCTGAACAGACTTATATTGCTCGGCAATCCGGCGGGAGGCCTCGACCAGGTCTCCGGCGACAAAGAACCGCGCCTCTGCCCATCCGGTCTCGCCAGCAGGGCCGCGGACTTCAACCCAGGGAGTCCCATCTTCGGCGTCGAGTCGATTGGTGATGGTGACGGCATCGGCGCCGCGCAACTCACTGGTCATCCGGGAGGCCTGGGCAGTCGAGCTGCGGAGACGGATCTTCTCCGGAACGACATAGGCCTGGTCACCCGTCGATCCGCCGTCGGCGCAGGCGAGACCGCCGGCCACCAGCAGCAGAAGGAGGGTCGTGGCGATTGAACGCGGCAGAGTTTGGGAATAGCAGATCATCAGGTTTCTCCGAGTCGACCGACCACCCTCAGCGAAGCAGACTGAGCTGCCGGGCGCGGATAATCAGGCGCGCGGCAATGGGCGCCGCTATCTTTCCGCCGTAGCCCCCGTCTTCGACAATGACGGCAAAGGCGATCTTTGGGTTGTCGACGGGCGCAAAACCGATAAACCAGGCATCCTGGACCGGCCTCTTTTTGAAAAAGACCTTCCCCTGCTTGTCAGTGTAAGTGAGCGGCGCTCCGGTGCGTGGATCGCGGACGATCACTTCGCGCTGGGCGGTTCCCGTCTTTCCGGCGGCCGTGGCCTGGTCGGCGAGCAGCGGCAGAATATTCTCGGCCGTGCCGTTGCTGACGACTCCGGCCATGAGGCGGCGGACCTGGGCGGCGGTCGCCGCCGACATGGCCTGACTCATAACGACGGGTGGACGGGCCAACTCAAGCTGCGGCTGCACGATCTCCCCATTGCTGTTGGCAACCCCGGCCGCGACGAGGGCCATCTGGAGCGGCGTGGCCTGGACAAATCCCTGCCCGATCGACTCCTGCGCGAGGTCGACGAGGGCCAGTTTGGGGCTGGAGACGAAGCTCGAGCGGAGTGGAGCGAGCACGAGCGAGATGGCCGGGGTGTCGACGTTCCAGAACTGCTTGTGCAGGTCGGCGCGGCGGCTCTCCTTCGGCTCGGCAAAGATTTCGAAGCCAAATCTGTTGGCGGCGGTGGCCATTCGCTGGCGATCGAGAGCAACCCCCATCTGCGCAAAGTATTGGTTACAGGATTTGGTGAAGGCCTCGGTCAGACCGATCTGGCCATGAACGTGGTCATTATCGTCATTGATTGGGCGACTTGCCCCCGGGGGCACCCAGCCGCCCGGCCGACACGTGAAGAGCTGCTGATCAAGATTCGCCTCGATTGCCGCTGCGGCAACCAGTGTCTTGAAGGTCGAGCCCGGAGAGTAGCGTGAGAGGAGTGGGCGGTTGGTGAGCGGGGTCTTGATCTTATCGGTAACCAGCTGCTTCCAGCTGGTATGGAGTCGGGATGGTTCGGGATCGAAACCCGGACTGCTCGCCAGAGCCAGGATTTGGCCATTCTGCGGGTTGAGGACGACCACGGCGCCGGAGTAGCGGCGGATCTGCTCATAAGCCTCCTGCTGGAGCTCGCCATCGATTGACGTCACCAGGTCGGCCGCGACGACTGGCCGGTCCGGTTCCCGGCCCAGCGCCTCCAGCTTTTCCGAGAGAGTCTCCGGATGAGCGCTCTTGGATGAACCGGTGAGAACCTTCTCAAGCTGGGTATCTCCATAGATCGGGCTGCTGTAGCCGGTCAGATGGACCGCCGCCTCGCCGAGCGGATACTCACGTAACACTTTTCCATTCTGGTAGCGATAGCGGACGAGGGTGCGGGAGGTATCGTGATGGCGGTCAAAGATCCAGCCGCGCAGGGTGCTCTCCGACTCCCGACGGCGGCGATTATCCTCGATCTGGCGCAGGTTGCCGTAGATCTTGTCGAAGCGCAGCGGGCCGGCGGCGAAGAACGCCCAGTAGAGGTGGAAACCTCCGGCGGTCAAAAAGAGCAGGGTGAAGGATAGACCAACATAGGCAATGCGGCGACTGGTCACCCGTGGCCCGAAATCACCGGCCATCTGGGGCAGATTCACGCCCTCCTCGCCGCCGGGTTGCGGTGCGACCGGGCGCAGCTGACGGTAGGAACGGACCAGCGAGAGCAGCACCACGATCAGCCCAAGCGCGATGACAATTGTCAGAAGTGAGGAAAGGTTCATCGTTCAGATCCTTGTGCCAGTTCCTTGGGTGGTTGAGAGGATGAGTCGTGACGGCGCATGCTCAATGACCGATCAGCAGTCGACACTCGATCCGCCCGAGGCGGATCAGATCACCATCGCTGACCAGGCGCCGGTCGGCCGATCCAAGCTGGACGCCATTGATGGCCGTGCCATTGGCCCCACCACGATCGGCAAGCTCGATCTCTCCATTCTCGCGCCAGAGAAACGCGGCGTGAAAATTGGAGATGCCCGGATCATTGATGACCATCTTGTTGGCTATGTTGCGTCCGATGCCAACCGGCTCGGCTCCCTGGACCAGCAGGGCCTCGTGACGCAGGCCACGCCCCACCTCGACGAGGACGATCTGTGTCTGCGCAGATGAAGCGTCCTGACGGCGCACATTGGTCTGGCCGGGCTGACTGCTCTCACGGCGTGGGGCTGGCGCTGATTCGCCAAATGAGGGATGAATCTCGACCCCACTGGTGAAGGCGTCGCAGGTGATGGTGACCTTCAGCGGCGCCGCCATGAGATAGCGGCGGTTGTGAGCATATTCGAAGAGATTGGCCGCCAGGTCGCGCTCGAGCTGTTCGCGCTGCGCCGCGCCCAGTGCCGTCCAGATTTCGTAGCTGTAACGGAGCTCGATCAGGTGTGGAACCGCCAGCCGGCCCCGCTCCTCACGCAGACTCCTCTCGAGCGCGCTCTCGATTCGCGGCAGGAGTGAGGAGAGGTCGAGCTGTGGTTGGGCGTCCCGATTGATGGCAAAGTCGAGCAGACCACCGGCTCGTTCAAGGAGATGGCGAAAGGCTCTCTCGACGCGCGCGAATAGGGTTGAATTCATGGCTGAGCATCCCCTGCAAAAGACCCGCGATCATTGACCAGCTCAAGGAGGTCAGGCGCGACGTTGGCGGGCTCCCTCGAAGAGGAGCACGGCCGCCGCCGCGGCAACATTGAGCGATTCGACTGGTGAACAGAGTGGGATACGAATCTGCTGGTCACACTGTTCCATCAATTCTGGTCCAATACCATTTCCCTCATTCCCAAAGAGGACCAGCGTCGGCTGGCGCCAGTCATAAGCGGTATAGACAAGAGGAGCGGCGGCGCTGGTCGCCACCAGACGGAGCGAGTATTGACGCACTGCCGCGAGCAGCAGTTCCGGCTCGAGGTCGTTGACGATAGGGAGCCGAAAGGCTGAGCCCATTGCCCCGCGGAGAGTCTTCGGAGCAAAGGGATCGACACTGCCCCGCAGAATGACCATCCCGGTTGCCCCGGCCGCCTCAGCCGTGCGGATGATTGCCCCCAGGTTTCCGGGATCCTGGACGGCATCGATCCCGACCACGAGGGGTGCGCCTCCGGGTTGAGGGGCGCCAGTCAGGGCGGCGGCCAGATCATATCTTGGGCGCTCCGCGAGCAGAATGATCCCCTGCGGATTGACAGTGTCGCTGACTGTCGCAAAGACCGGCGCCGCCGTCTCCCAGACCGGACAGCCACGACGGTCGAGCTCGGCGATGATCGCGCTCCCGCGCGAAGTCATCTCACTCGAGTGGAAACAGGCCAGCAGCCGCACCGGAGACTCGAGGCACGACTCGATCAGCCGCTCCCCTTCGATAAACATCTGGTCAGGCTCGCGCCCATCGCGGACCCGGCGGGCCTGCTTCAACCTTTCATTGGCCGGACTGGTAATCATAGCTCGATCATCAAATGGATGGACGCGGTCTTGCCGGAGGGTTGGCCATCTGAAGCCTGCCGAGACGGGCCGCCTCCGCGCGGAAGATGGGCATTGATCTGCGGCCCGGAGTCTCCAATCGTGCCGTCCGCTCTGGCGCCGGAACAGCGCAGGTCCATTGGCTCTCGCGGAACCAATGGACCTGCAGAGGTACTCCGCGCGCGGTCGACGCTAGCGCACCGGCTTGCGCGGCAGCTTCTCGTCACGCATCGCGGCATTGTAGACGAAAGCAGCCATGATCACGGCCGCCTGCTTCATATCGTCGGCCTGGAGACGCTCATAGGTATCCATGTTCGAGTGGTGGGTACGGGTATCGTACTCGACCGGATCCTGTATGAACTGAAAGCCCGGCAGACCAACGCCATCGAAGGCGAGATGGTCAGTGCCGCCAGTATTCTGGAGCGTCAGCGTGGCGGCGCCAAGATCGTGGAACGGCGCGAGCCAGGCCCGGAAGATCGGTCGCACCGCCTCATTGCCCTGCAGGTAGACGCCGCGAATCTTGCCGGTTCCATTGTCGAGATTGAAGTAGACCGAGAACTTCTCGTGATCGGGTTTGGTGACGAGCGGACCGAGCGGATTCATCGAAGCCATCATCCGTCCCATCTCATCACGCTGCTGCTGTTGCTGCGGAGTCGGCTGCCGCTCGGCAAAATGCTGGCGAACGTAGGCCCGTGAACCCAGCAGCCCCTGTTCTTCGCCGCTCCAGAGGGCAATGCGAATCGTCCGGCGCGGCTGAACACCCAGCGC
>JBEAVZ010000524.1:0-12456 GCA_041160645.1 Acidobacteriota bacterium | reverse complement strand
GCTGGTCTATTCGAACGACTATCTGAAGCACGATCCGGGAGAGCATCCGGAGCGGCGCGAACGCTATCTGGCAATCCTGAGCCGGCTCATGGATGAGCAGGATCTGTGGGCTGACCACGTGGCGATCGCTCCCCGCCCCGCGACCCATGACGAGCTGCGCTACTGCCATGCTGAAAAGGTGCTCGAAACTGTTCAACAGGCGAGCCTCGAAGCGACGCTCTACGACCAGATCGCGCTCGACTCCGACACGATCATCTGCGGTGAATCGGAGCTGACCGCGCGGCTGGCCGCCGGCGGGGCCTGCGCGGCCGTCGACGCCGTCGTCCGCCGGGAGGCCGATCATGCCTTTGTCGCCTGTCGCCCGCCCGGCCACCACGCCACGCCCGGGCGATCAATGGGCTTCTGCCTCTACAACAATGTCGCCATTGCTGCGCGCTACGCCCAGCAGACCTACCCGGAGCAGATCCGGCGGGTGCTGATCGTCGACTTCGATGTTCACCACGGGAACGGGACCCAGGATATCTTCTACGAAGATCCCACCGTCTTCTACTACAGTCTGCACCAGTACCCCTGGTACCCCGGCACGGGCGGGGCCAACGAACGGGGGATTCGCGCCGGCGAGGGGACGACCCTCAACATTCCCCTCCAGGCCCACACGCCGGCCGCGAGCTACCTTCGCCACTTCCGAGTCGGCATGGAGCAGATCGCCCGGAGCTTCGCGCCGGACCTGGTGCTGATCTCGGCGGGCTTCGATGCCCACGAGACTGATCCGCTGGGGAGCCTGCTCCTCACCGACGACTCCTACCGGACCATGGCCCACGAACTCAAAGAGATGGCGCGGACGACCGCTGCCGGCCGGGTCGTCTCGTGTCTCGAAGGCGGCTACAACCTGACGACGCTCGGCGGCAGCGTCCTCTCCCACCTGCAGGGTCTCGCCGACTAAGCTTCTTCAATTTTTTATGGTCGGCAGCAAAATTTACCTTTGATTTCCGTTCAGGATAGCGAGACAATGGTTTGCGTCTTCCAGAGGGTAATTTCTCCCTCACTGCCACTGTCGAATTACGGTCACTTAACAGAACGTTTGTCTGGGGAGGTCCGATATGACCAAGAGAGCAAGATGTATCGATAAAGCCGCAGGGATTGGCCTTCTGGCCGTGCTGCTGCTCACCACCTTCAGCGGGTCGGCGACCGCCCAACACCTCATCTCGACCAAGGCCGGTTTCGTCAATCGAACCGACGGCCGTGTCTACGTGACACGGCACGACAACCTTGCCGCGGATCAGGAAAATGAACGCGGCCGCGCTTCGATGGGCACCCAGATGAGGCGGGGGGATCTGCTGAGCACTGAGCCGGGCGCATTTGCCGAGGTGCTGCTCAATCCGGGCACCTACCTGCGTCTCAACGAGAAGAGCACGATCCGGGCAATCGACACGAGCCTGACCAGCATCGAGTTTGAACTGGTCAGTGGGTCAGCGATTCTCGAAGCCGGGGAGATCGACAAGCGAATCCCGCTGCGCATCAAGACAGCCAATGGCACCTTCTTCGTCAAAAAGGAGGGGTTGATCCGGTTCGACCTGCTCCCCAATGCCACGAAGGTTGCCGTACGCCAGGGCGAAGTGCGGATGGGGACGCTCGAGCAGGTTCTCGAAAACGAGGGCTCGAAGATCGGACGGGGCAAGATGGCGCTGATCAAGGGTCAAAGCCCCGCTCCGGCAGCTGACCTGGCGACTGGTCTGGTGAAGATCGACCGTGACGCCTTCGACAGCTTCGACGTCTGGAGCTTCAATCGGGCGCAGACACTCGTCAATGCCAACAACAGCGCGCTGGGCCTGGCCCGGGGCCAGAACTCGCTCGCCTCCGGGTGGTTCTTCGATCCCTTCTCGGGCAGCTACACCTTCATTCCGCGCAACGGACTCTTCTTCTCCCCCTATGGATTCGGGTTCTTCAACTCGTTCGCGAGCTGTTTTACCTGTATGAACAGCTTCTTCTACCGCAACCTGAATGGACTCTACGGCAATGGCAGTCGTGGTCCAAATGGCGGGGTCGGCGGCCAGCCGTCGCTCCCTCCCTCGACGCCCGGGCGCGTCATTACCGGCGCTGACCGGACTCCGATTCAGCGTGATATCGAAGGCCGGCGGATCAACGCCAACCCCGGGTTGATGGATGGCGGCTTTGGTCCCACGCGTGGAATGGGCATGGATGGCGGGATGGGACGTTCGAGCGGCATGTCGGCTCCGATGATCCTCGCCGCGCCGGCTCCGGCTCGCGGCATGGATATGGGTGGCGCGGCGCCGGCCGGCGGTGGCGGCGCTCCAGCACGACCGTCACGCAATTGAGAAACCGGGCGAATCGGACGTTCGGCAGCAGTTGAGAAATAAGAGCATTTGGGACATAAAAAAAGATGCTGACAAATCGTCAGCATCTTTTTTTATGTCGGGAACTGGTGCGGTTACTTCTTCAACGGCTCATCCTTCGTTTCAGGTTCAGACCAGCTATTGATCACCAGTCGGCCATTCTCAAGAACCAGGACGAGGGGAAGGATCTTGAACTGCCCATCAGCAAACTTGTAGACGCAATCCTGGCGCACATAGTTTGGCATGCGTTCGCCACTGGGAGTCGAGGCCGCTTCGACCACCCGGTCATTCTGCCGGTCGCCAAGGACAGACTGCTTGAGAGTCTTCTGCTGGTTGACGAGGGTCTGGGAGGCGGTGATCGAGATGAGCTTCTCGGCCTCAACCCAGTTGTCATCCTGTACGAAACGGTTGAACTGCGCAAAAGCCGCCGAGGTCTGCCGGATATCCTCGATCGAGACGGGTGGCGGCGGCGGCTCCGGGGCAGGTTTGGAGATGACCCAACGGTAGACGTTCCAGGTGGCGACCACAAAGATCAGGGCCACCAGCCAGAGAAGTACCGGAACCGACTTGTTCCCGCCCTTCTTCTCCTCTTCCAGATTGTTCCTGGCTTCGACGTCATCAAAAATGGTTCTCATTGTCTTCCTCAGTCATTGGTGGGCTTCATTTGCCTCGCGAAGCCCGGTCGGTTGTTGATCCCGCATCATTGTCAAAAGTAGCCGAGAGCTACTTTGGTGTCAATCCAGGTCGTTGGCAAGGTCGCTGAAGCCAACGGCGCAGCAGCAGTCCAAGCACGCCGCCGATGGTATCAATGGCGGAGTCGCTGAGCGAGCCGGTTCGGTTGACGGTGAAGGTCTGGTGCCACTCGTCAAGCAGGGCATATCCAGCCACGATCAGCAGTACCAGCAGCGCCCGCGATCGCCAACGGTTGGGCTTGGCGAGCCCCGCCTGGTCCTGCGCGGAAGGAGCTTCGAGAGCCCGCATCCAGAGGATGGCGAGGAGGGCATACTCAGTCAGGTGGCCCAGCTTGCGGAACAGATAGTGGAGGCGCGCCCGCGCGCCCTCTTCGATCCACGGAGCCAGCCAGCCAACAATCTCCTCAAAACGCGACCCGGTCGCCTCACCCGAAAACCGATCAGTCGAAAACCAAAAGATCAGGCCCATCCAGAGGAGAGGCGGCAGCCAATAGAGCCCATATAGCCAATACTGAACGATTCGGCGCATCGGGTTGTGCAGATAAAAATCGATCCGGAAAGCGAGTGGCGCCTCCCGGATCAATAGTGGAATCTGGGTATAACTGATTAGAGAGCTTCCGCTCCGCTGACCACTTCAATGATCTCACGGGTGATCTTCGCCTGGCGAACCCGGTTCATGTTGAGGGTCAGCCGGTCGATGACGTCGTTGGCGTTCTTACTCGCCGACTCCATCGCCGTCATGCGTGCTCCAAGTTCTGAAGCGACCGATTCGAGCAGGGCATGGTAGACCTGATTCTCGACCATCTTCGGAAGGAGTTCGCTGAAGATCTGGTTGGGCGGTTGCTCATAGAGGTAGTCGGCAAGCGGTTCCGGGTCTTCGAAGCGCCCCGGCGTCACTTCGCGCAACGGGACGAGCTGCTCGATGACCGGCCGCTGGGAGAGGGCCGATTTGAATTCATTGTAGAGGAGGAAGACGGCATCGATCGGCTTCTCTTCCGCGAGATAGTCGGCAATCAGCTGCTGCGCGATCTCGCGGGCATCTGATGAGTCGACCTTGCCGGTTCCGGTGATGCCGATGTGTTCACGACGGATGGTCACCGGGCGGCGGCGAAAGAAGTCGACGCCCTTCCGTCCAATCAGGACCAGCTCGATCTCTGTGTCAGGATTGGTGCGGAGATAGTCCTGGGCCGTCTTGATCAGAGTGGTGTTGAAGGCGCCACAAAGCCCCTTGTCGGCAGTCACGACGGCAAAGACGATGCGGCGGGCCGGTTCCTCACGGTCGTGACCATTGAGGAGCGGATTACGATAGTCGACCGTCCGGCGTGAGGCGTCACGCAGGATCTGCATCATCTTGACCGTGTAGGGTCTGGACGCGGTGACCCTCTCCTGCGCCCGGCGCAGACGGGCGGCCGCGACCATCTTCATGGCCTTGGTGATCTGTCGCATGTTCTTGACGGCGCGAACGCGGCGTCGCAAATCTTGTAGACTTGGCATACTCGCTTAACCGGGCGGGATCAGGTCCCTGCCGAAAATGGCCATCGTGTTTTGCTAGGCCCTGGCGGTTGTCGTCTGTGATCCGAAGCGCTGCTTGAACTCGTCGAGCGCTGCGCGGAGCGCCGCTTTGACCTCATCGTCGATCGACTTCTTCTGGCGGAGGAGGTTGACGACTGTCCCGCCAGCGTTGTCGAGGTACTTATGAAGCTCAGACTCGAAGAGGCGCACCCGATTGACCGGAATGTCGTCGACATAACCGTTCGAGGCGGCCCAGATCGTGATGACCTGCTTCTCGACATCCATCGGCTCGTACTGCAGCTGCTTGAGGATCTCGGTCAGTCGCTGGCCACGGGCAAGCTGACGCTGCGTGGCGACATCGAGGTCGGATCCAAACTGCGCAAACGCCGCCAGCTCGCGATACTGGGCCAGCTCGAGACGGAGCGTTCCGGCGACCTGCTTCATGGCCTTGATCTGCGCATTGCCGCCGACGCGGCTGACCGAGTTGCCGACGTTGATCGCCGGGCGGATGCCGGAGTTGAAGAGGTCGGCTTCCAGGAAGATCTGACCGTCAGTAATCGAGATGACGTTGGTCGGAATGTAGGCCGAGATGTCACCGGCCTGGGTCTCGATGACCGGCAGCGCGGTCAGCGAGCCGCCGCCGCGGGCATCGCTGTACTTGGCCGCACGCTCGAGGAGACGCGAATGGAGATAGAAGACGTCGCCCGGATAGGCTTCGCGTCCGGGCGGACGGCGGAGGAGCAGCGAGATTTCGCGGTAGGACGCGGCGTGCTTCGAGAGATCGTCATAGACGACGAGCACGGCCTTGCCACGATCCATAAAATATTCGCCAATCGCGCATCCGGCAAAGGGCGCAATGTACTGCATGGCCGCGGGCTCAGAGGCCGACGCGGCGACAATGATCGTGTAGCTCATGGCGTCGTTCTTCTCGAGCGTCGCCTGAACCTGGGCAATGGTCGAGGCCTTCTGGCCAACAGCGACATAGACACAGACGACGTCCTTACCGCGCTGATTGATGATCGCGTCGATCGCCACCGCTGTCTTGCCGGTCTGGCGATCGCCAATGATCAACTCGCGCTGGCCACGCCCAATCGGCACCATGGCGTCGATCGCCTTCAGTCCCGTCTGGAGTGGCTCCTTGACCGGCTGGCGGTCGACGATGCCCGGCGCAATGCGCTCGATCGGCATCTGCTGATCAGCGACGATCGGCCCCTTGCCGTCCGCCGGACGCCCCAGCGCGTTGACCACGCGGCCGAGCATCGCGTCACCGGAAGGCACCTCGATGATGCGGCGGGTCCGCTTGACGGTATCACCTTCCTTGATCGCCTGATACTCACCGAGGAGCACCGCGCCGACCTTGTCCTCTTCGAGGTTGAGAGCCAGACCGAAAGCGCCCTTGTCAAAGTCGAGCAACTCACCGGCCATGACCCGCTCGAGTCCGTGCACTTCGGCAATTCCGTCGCCGACCTTGATGACCGTGCCGACTTCGGCCACCGTCACTCCGGCATCGAAGTTCTCGATCTGCTGCCGGATTATTTTACTGATTTCGTCTGCTCTGATTTCGTTCGCCATATGGTCTCCAGATCGGACGCCGCGGGATTCGACGCCCGGCAAGAATTATGTTTCAAACGCGCGTCGGAACTTAGTGTGCGCTCAGGAGGCGCTGCTTCATCTGCGCCAGTTGATTTTTGACCGATCCATCGTAGACGAGACTGTCGATGCGGGTCACGACTCCGCCGATGATCGCCGGGTCGGTGCGAAAACTGAGGCGCACCTCCTTGCCCGTCGCCGCCTTGAGACTATTGCGCAGCTCGTCCTTCTGCTTTTCGTCGATTTCACGGGCGGTGGTCACCTCGGCGGTGACGAAATTGCCCCGGCGATCGATCTCCCGACCGAGCGCCACGAGCATCCGCTCGAGCTGGTGGAGGCGCGAGTTGGTAAGGAGGAGCTGCAGAAAGTTGGCCGCAGTCTGCCGCAGCGCCAGCCTTGACAGCAGCTCATTGAGAACCGCCCGCTTGCGCTCGACGTTGACGACCGGGCTGGCAAAGACGGCGAGCAGATCGGCGTGGCCACGCTGCAGCTCGGCAAAGCTCTCCAGATCGGCCGTCACCTCGGCAGCTTCACCGCGCTCGGTAATCACGTCGGCGAGAGCCCGCGCATATCGATTGGCAATGTTGGTGACACTCATATCAATTGACCTTTGTCAGTTCCTGACCGACGCGCTGGATCAGCCGCGCGTCATCATCTGATTTCATCTCGTGGCGGATCAACTGCTCCGCCAGATCGACCGCCTGGTTAGCCGCGAAATTGCGAAGATCGGTGATGGCGACCTGGCGGGCCGTCTCGATCTCCCGCTGGGCCATCTGGCGAATCCGGCCAAGTTCACGCTCGGTCTCGGCCTCGATGCGGAGACGCTCCGCCGCCGCCTCTTCAGCCGTCCGGACCTTGATGCCCTTCAATTCATCGCCAAGCCGCTCGATGCGCGCATCGAGTTCAGCCATCTTCTGGTTAGCCGCGTCCTTTTCAACGACGGCCCGCTCGAGAGTCTCGCGAACATTGGCGAGCCGCTCGGCGAACATCCGCCGCACCGGCTTGCGGATAATAAGGTAGAAGGCGACGAGAAAGATCGTCAGGTTGATCGCCTTGGCCAGGGCCGGGGTGAGCAGCCCCTCGCCTCCTGAGAGCAGGAGAAGCGGCAGGGGCGCGACGACCGGCTGAATGGCCAGGAATGACTGGAAGTCGGGATTTCTCACTGGTTGCCTCCGGAGGTCACCGGTCGGTTCAGAATCTGGGTTGAAATGGTGGCCGCCATCGCCCGCGCCTCGGCTTCGAGGTTGCCGCGAGCGGCAAGCGCCTGGCGGGAGACCTCGGACTTCGCCTCCTCGATCAGCCGCGCCGTCTCGGCCCGCATCTCCTCGATGGACCTGGCCCGTCCGGCGAGAGCCTGCCGTCGCGCCGACTCGAGCTCGGTGTAGGCCTCGGCCCGTGCGGCACGCAGCTGCTCTTCGTAACCGGCCAGCCTTTCTTCGTACTGGGCGAGCAACCGCTGCGCTTCGGCCAGCCGGCCGACACCCAACCGCTCACGCTCGTCGAGAACCCGATTGATCGGCTTGAAGAGGGTGCGATTGAGGACGAAGATCAGCACGAAGATCGAAACAAATACGAACAGGAACGACCCGTCGATGCTCAGAACATTGCCGGCCAGGGCCAGCCCGATTGTTGTGGTAGTCACGGAGGGCTTCTCTCCTCTCTCCCATCTCACGAACCAGCGGTTCGCTAAATTCCAAAACTGCCCGAACTGTTCACCCAAATCACTTCAGTCACCCAGGTCTATCAGGCCACTTCAGAGTATCTTGTCGCAGTAGCTGACTCCAAATGAATAGAGAACAGTGGCAAAGTTAAACATTACAAATAGCACATCATTTCACAAGGGTCAAACCATGCCCGGGGGTCACCGGGCTTTTGCAAAGCCCCTTTTTACCTTAATCAGAGCCAGTGGGAGGGATGGGAAAAGTTTGACCGGCAGGAGCGGGCGGGCGTCGCCAGCGCGTGACGGAGGGGGGAGGTTCCAATTATTTCCTTTCGGAGAGGGGTGTGGTATAGGAAAAAGACTATGAAGACACGCAAGGATCGGGAGCGACAAGTCTTTTATGGCTGGTGGGTCGTGTTGGCCAGTTTCATCACCCTCGGATTCACGGTTGGGTTGCCATACTTTGGCATGACCTTTTTTTATGACTACTTTGAGCGGCCGATCGCTGAGGGCGGGCTGGGGTGGCCACGGACAGTGATCACGCTGGGCCTGCCGATTGGGACATTGAGCACGCTCTGGGTTGGGCCGTTGCTGCTCCATCGCTATCGGCCGCGGCGACTGATTCTGATCGGGACAGCGCTGAGCATGCTGGTCATGATCGGGTTCGGCCGGCTCGTGAGCGGGCCGGCGGGCCATTACGGCTATTATGGGTTGTACATTCTCTACATGGTCGCCAACAACCTGAGTGGCGGCGTGAGTCACCAGATCATACTTTCACGCTGGTTTGTGCGGCAGCGCGGATTGGCGATCTCGATCGGGTATCTGGGGGTGAGTATTGGCGGAGCGCTGGCGGTTCCGCTGATCGTCGAGCCGCTGACCCGGGCCTATGGATTCAGAACAGCGCTGCAGGCGATGGGTCTGCTGCTGATGGTGACGTGGCCATTGGTGCTGTGGGTGATGCGTGATGATCCGCGGGAGATGGGGCTGCTGCCGGATGGCGACGAGCGGGCGGCGGGGGGAGAAGCCCATCACCTGGCGCCCGGGCAAGGCTACGGGGAGATTCTGCGTGGCCGGGTCTTCTGGGTTCTGCTGGGAGGCGGAGTCTGCCTGGCCGGGTCGGTTGGGGCGGTCAATCTGCTCTTGAAGCTGATCCTCAAGGACCGCGGCGCGGTGAGTCAGATGGTCCTTGACCAGACCTTCAGCCGGACACTGCTGCTCATTCTGCTGGTGAGCGGGGTGGCGCGAATTCTGGTCGGGCGGCTGGCCGATCGGCTGGCGAAGCGGCAGATGCTGACGCTGACGTGGTTACCGCTGGTCGCGGGGATTCCGCTGCTGGCATATGTGCCGCCGGGGACGGTGCCGCTGCTCTTCTGCCTGCTCTATGGGATTGCGCTGGGGGCCGACTACCTGCTGTTGGTGGTCACAGCCGCCGAGCTCTACGAGATGGCCACGCTGCCCCGCGTTCTGGCGGTGGTGGTTCCGGTCATGACGGTCGGGCAGACCTGGACGCCGTACGGGGTATCGCTGATCCGCGAGGCCTCGGGGAGCTACACGATTCCCCTCGTCCTGATCTTCATTATAGCGATCATCGGGCGGGCGTTGCTGATCCTGCTGCCCGCGCCGGCCGGATGGGGAAAGTTGGCGCCGCGGATCTGACGCGGCGGCCCATTTTGGCCGCACTGATCGACGGTGGTTCCAGTTGGCCGCCAGACCGGCGGAGGTTACCGGTTGTCGACCAGGCGCTGAAAAGCCTCGCGGGCCGTGAGTGGGCCGATGATGGCCACCTGATCACCGCTCTCAAACCGGAAATCGGGGGTGGGGTTGGCAGTCATCGCGCCGGCGCGCAGAACCCCGACCACTGAGGCGCCGGTCATCTTGCGAATGGCGGCCTCGGCAATTGTCCGGCCGACGAGCGGCGATGCGCTTTCGAGCAGGAGCCACTGCAGATCGAACTGCTGATCGACGCGACGAAGGCTGCTCAGCGAGCGAAACTGTTCGGGGGAGCTGGAGCAGGAGCAGAGGAGTTCTTCGCGCAGCGCCGCGGTCTGTTGCTGGATTGAACTGATGGGAATTTGCAGGTGGGAGAGAACCTGGCGGGTCATCTCGATTCCCGCCTCATACTCAGGCAGCACGACATCGAGCACGCCAAGCCGCTCGAAGACCGGGAAGAAGTCGGGGTCGGAGGTCCGGGCAATGATCTTCAAATTGGCCAGATGAGGCAGGTTAGGCTGCCCCTCCCGGGCGAGCCGGATGATCTCCTGTGAGGTGATCACCGACGGCGTGGTAATGACGAGCATCCGCGCCGTTTTGACTCCGGCCGCTTCGAGAACGATCGCGTGGCTGGCATCGCCAAAGATGACCGGCATTCCGGCCTCGCGGGCCGCGCTGAGACTCTGGTGATCGATCTCGATGATCACGAATTCGAGACCGATCCGCTGCAGAACCCGGGCGATCTGAAACCCGACCCGGCCGCCGCCGGCAATGATGACGTGACGCCGCAGTCCGGCCTCGGGAAAGTTGATCTGCTCGGACGCCGTCGGTTGATGGTGGCGCTGCCAGAGGCTGAAGAGGCGGGAGGTCTGGGCGGTGACCAGCGGAGTGAGGATCATGGTCACGACTGCCGCGGCGAGGATGAGTGAATAGAGATCGTGGCCGATCGAACCGGTCGAGACTCCGAGCCGGGCCAGCACAAACGAGAACTCTCCTATCTGGAAGAGGCCGAGACCGACCGCGAGGGGAACGATGCCGCGGTAGCCAAAGAGCCACGCCGTCAGGCTGAAGATCAGCCCTTTGCCAAGCCCGGCGACAACAACCAGCAGAATGACGGTTCCGAGGTTGGCGAGCAGAAAGGCCGGATCGAGCAGCATGCCGACCGAGGCGAAGAAGAGCAGACCAAAGAGGTCGCGGACGGGAATGATATCGCTCAGCGCCTGGTGGCCATACTCCGACTGGTTGAGAACCATCCCGGCGACAAACGCGCCGAGGGCGAATGAAAGTCCCACCTTCCAGGTGATCAGGCCGATCCCGAGGCCAATGGCCGTGATCGCGAGCAGAAATAGTTCGCGCGATCCAAGCCGGGCGATATGGGTCATGAGGATCGGCAGGACGCGCGTCCCGACAAGAAGCATTCCTCCGATAAAGATGGCCGCCTTGAGGAGAGCCATGCCGATCGCCGGCAGACCGATCGCCGGATTCTTCATCTGCGGAAGGAGGATCATGAGCGGGACGACGGCCAGATCCTGGACGATCAGCATGCCGATCATGACCCGACTGGGAAGCGTCCCGATGCGCCCCTGGCTCATGAGCGTCTTGAGCAGAACCATGGTGCTCGAGAGGGAGAGGAGGGCGCCGAGCCAGATCGAATCGTTCCAGCCCCAGCCAAACCAGCGCCCGATGCCCAGGCCAAGGATGATCGTCAGGATCATCTGCAGCGGAGTGCCGATGAGGGTGACCTGCCGAATCGGCGCGAGATCACGGAGTGAGAATTCGAGCCCGAGCGAGAAGAGGAGCAGCGCGACGCCGATCTCGGCGAGCAGCTCGATGTCGTGGGCGTGCTCGACGGTCAGACCGCCGGTGAAGGGACCGAGGATGATCCCGGTCAGGATGTATCCGAGGATGAGCGGCAGTCCGCAGCGCTGCACGACGAGCCCGGCCAGAAAGGCCACCGTCACCAGCATGATGATGTCACTGGCTATTCCCATCTGCTCCTCCGTTGCTGAGTCGCGAGTCGATCAGACGATCTCGCGAACCTCTCCGTTACGACGCGTGATCCGCTGACGGTCAAGGTACTCGAGGAGGGGAATGGCGTACTTGCGTGAGACGCCGGTCAGCTCCTTGAAGACAGCGACATCGAGTTTTGGTCCGTGGGACTCCTTCTGGCGCCGGAGTGTCTCGCGCAGCCCCTCGAGGGCGCGGCGGTGAAAGACGAGTTCGGCGACCCGGACCAGTTCGCCGCTATTGATCAGCATCTGGGCAAAGCGCTGGGCGCGGGCAAGATCGATGCCGGCCTGCGAACCGGCGCGGGCGACCGCTTCGTCGAGTGAAAGTGGCTGGAGTCCAGCCTCGGCGAAGAGTTCGGCGAGGCGGTCACGGGCGGCCTGCTCCTCGGCGGAGAGGGCGATGCGGTGGGAGGCGAGCCGCAGCAGATCCTTTTCGGCAACCAGCTCCTGGCGTTCGACGAGCTGGTTGACGACAGCCCGGAAGATCCCGGGCGGAACATCAGAGAAGATGCGCTCGCGCACCTCCTCGCGCCCCATCCCGGCCTCGAGGGGCGAGCGCTGGTGGAAATTCTTGAGGAGCGTGCGGACTACACGGGCCAGATCATCAAAGGCGACGCGGGAGATGAGCAGCCAGGGCTGGGTCGTCGCCGCGACCAGTCGGCGGCTGCGAATGAGCGATTCAGCGACACGGTCGATCGTCTCATCCGGCGCCCCGCTGCGGGCAGCGAGGTCGGCCTGGGAGAGCCCGAGACGACCGGCCATCTCGACAAAGAGGGCGATGCGCTCGACAGGATCGGCGGCGGCGAGGCGGGCGACGGCCTCCCGCGCGGCCAGGAAATCACGGTGGCGGTGCTTGAGCGGATGGGCGTCGATGATTCTCCCGCCGCCAATGGTGACGATCGGGGAGTGGCCACGGATGATATACCGGT
>JBEAVZ010000516.1:0-8912 GCA_041160645.1 Acidobacteriota bacterium | reverse complement strand
GTCCCATCGAGGACGACCATGGCCACGACGAGCAATCCGGTCACCCAGTGTGGCAAGACTCCGCCGAACAGGAAGATCAGCCCGAGGATGATCCAGAAGGCGCCATTGCCAAGGCGACGCTCGCGCCAGGAAAGTCCGCCGAAGACGAGCAGAACCAGACCAGTCAGTCCGTAGACTGAATCAAGACTGAAGAGGCGGGCGAAGAGAGCTGTCAGGTGGTCCATCAGTCTCGACCTCCGTGACGGCGCAAGCGCCGATCGAGCCACCAGAACTGGATCATGGCGAGCAGCACGGAGGCGCCGACGACCGGCGTCGTGTGACGGACCAGATCCCAGACATTGACGGGAATCCCGAGCCCTTGCATGACGCCAAAGACGAGCAGTACGCCGGCCTGCACCGGGGAGAGGTTCTGGCCGTAGAAGTTGCCATAGTTCTCGGCGGCTGCCGTCGCCGCCCGAATCCGCTCCGCTTCCGCCACCGGGGGAACGTGCGGCCCGGCGGCGCCAAGCGCCATGGGCGCGATCAGTGGCCGGACGAACGAGGGATGGCCGTTGAGCCTGATGCCGAGCGCGCCGTGGAGGATGCGGAAGCCCTGGTAGACGAGCAGTAGTCGGCCAACGGTGGCCGCGCGAACGCGGCGGATGAGCCGCCCCGCCTCCTCCTGGAGACCGTAACGCTCGGCCAGCCCAATGGCGGGGAGCGTCAGAATAAAGAGCGTCATGAGTCGGTTGTCAGCAAAGGCCTTTCCAAGCAGGTTGATGATCCCGGCCTGGCCGTCTCGCGTCACCCATCCGGGGAGCTGACCGACAAGCGGCCTCCACGGCCCCTCCGCGGTAAAGAGCGGCAACCCGGCCAGGAGTCCGGTCACCAATGCCGCCGCCACGACGACCACCGTCGTCCGCCAGCGCCGGCGCATCCCGATCAGGACCAGCCCGATCCCCGAAAGTCTGAGCAAATCTGGTAACTCCATTTTCAGTTCCCTCTGGCGTTCCTTCTGGTTAAGTCAACTAATTGATCAGGTCGAATAGATTCCAACGTCGATCCTGATGGCGCGGCAAGGTTATTGAACCATTACCCGGACTCTCAGCAAAGAGAAGAGCTGGAGGAAGGCGCGAATTGGTCTCTCTGGCCGGACGGGCGCCGGAGGCGGCCGGATCGGTCCCGATTCGGCCCCTCACCCGGGAGATCCAGCAGAACGAATGATAACCTGATCGCCCTTTTCGCGGATTCGTGCGAATCGGTGTGCTCCCGGATGGAGGATTCGACAATCCGTTTGGTGGTCGGGAGTCCGGACGGCCCGAGCCGCTGTTTCGACTTTACAGTGGAATCCGGGGGCTCTATTGTTTTGGAGCAATAGTAAACAACTAAATTCTGGAGGAGTTCGTGATGAAATATCGCACACTGGGAAGAACCGGGCTGGAGGTCTCGGAGGTTGGTTACGGAGCCTGGGGTATTGGTGGAGTTCAGTGGACCGGTGGAGATGATCAGGAGGCCATCCGCGCACTCAACCTGGCGATCGACCAGGGACTCAACTTCATCGACACGGCCCTCGCCTATGGTGGTGGCCACAGTGAACGACTGGTCGGCGAGGTGGTCCGGTCGCGTCCGGAAAAGATCTACGTGGCCACCAAGATTCCGCCAATGAACCGCGAATGGCCGGCCCGGGATCTGCCACTGCGTGAAGTCTTCCCCGCCGACTACATCATCAAAAGCACCGAGGAGAGCCTCCGCAATCTGGGGGTGGAGACGATCGACCTGCAGCAGCTTCACGTCTGGACCGACCTCTGGGCCGCAGATCCGGAGTGGCTCGAAGCGCTGACGAAGCTGCGCGAACAGGGCAAGATCCGCTACATTGGCCTCTCCCTCAACGACTACCAGCCCGCCAACTCGATCAAGGCGCTGCGTGGTGGCCATATCGACGCCGTGCAGGTGATCTACAACATCTTCGAGCAGGCTCCGGAGGATGAACTCTTCCCGGTCTGCCGCGAGCTCAACATCGGGGTGCTGGCCCGGGTTCCGTTCGACGAGGGTGGTCTGACGGGAGCGATCCGGCCGGACACGGTCTTCCCTGAATCCGACTTCCGCTCATTCTTCTTTCGTGGCGACCGGAAACAGAAGGTCTTCGACCGGGTCGAACGGCTGAAGCTGCTGCTCAATCACGAAGCGATGAGTCTGCCAGAACTGGCGCTCCGTTATGTGCTGAGTGACGAGGCCGTGAGCACGGTCATTCCGGGGATGCGGACGAGCCGCAACGTCACCTCCAATATCTCCTGGTCGGATGGACGACGCCTCTCTCCGGATATGAAATGGCGGCTGAAGCAGTTTGCCTGGGATCGGACTGGCGAGTGGTAATCGAGATGACGGAGTAGATTGAGGCAACAAAGGAGGGCGCGGCGCCCTCCTTTGTTGCCTTGGAGCGGTAATGTGCCGCAGTGCCTGAAAGCCCTCCGGCTACTTTTTCCCGGCAACCACCTCGATTGCCACGGTGCTCTTCGCGCCCGCTTTGACCTCGATCGGGACATTGATCTTCAGGCGATCGACGAGGCAGACCTTCTCCTGCTGATCGTTGCAGAAGTAGATGATGGCCTCGACGGTCAGGTTCGACTCGCCCGCCTTCCCCTCGAAGGGGATCTCGAGCGGAAACTTTGGCTCGCTGAGACTGCGGGCGCTCTCCTTCGCCGTGATACGGAGCGCCTTCTCGTCGCTGCTCTTCCAGCCAAAATAGAATGGCGCTCCCTGGTTGTACTTATAGCCTTCGGGGAGCTTGAAGGAGAGGGCGAGCGAGCCGGGCCCCGGAGCCACTGTCTGGCGGGCAACCTCGACCTGGCGCCCGCGGAACTTGCGCGCGACGTGCTGATTGAGCTTCTCGAGCCCCTTCAGTTCGACGGTCGAGACGGCGCCGGTCGCCAGATCGATCCGCCGGATGAGATGGTTGTTGGTATCGGCGACGAAGAGCTCCTTCGAGGTCGAACTGATGCCGCCAGGCTCATTGAAACGCGCCTGACGCCGGTCGCCATCGCGAACGCCCCGTTCGCGGGTTCCGGCGAAGGTCCGGCTCTCACGCTGACGAATCTGGAGTTCCTTGATCTTGTGGTTGTAGGTGTCGGCAACGTAGAGTTTGCCCGCGGTGTAGGTCACGCCGAGCGGATGTTGAAGGCGGACCGAATCGCCGACGCCATCGATATCCCCAAAATCGAAGAGTCCCTGACCGACGATCGTGCTGACGACATTGCCGGGGGGCAGCGAGGCCGCGCGGATCGAACTGACCTCACTGTCGGCAAAGAAGATCGACTTGCCGTCGGTGGTCACCCCGCTCGGCTGGGCCAGCGCCGCCTGATTGAGCGGGCCATCGGTATGATTCTCCCGCCCACTGCCGGCATATGGTCGGGCTTCACGAGTCTTCGGATCGACCACCCAGAGCTGATGGGGGCCGGCCATGGCCACGTAGAGCTGGCCTTCGTGGACGAGGGCATCCCAGGGCGAGTTGAGCGCGACACTCGTGCCGATGCCGGATTCATTGAACCGGCGGGCTTGCTGGCCGGTGCCGACCAGCGTCTCGACCGTGCGGGTCTTCAGGTCAGCACGGCGAATGAGGTGGTTCTCAGTGTCGCAGATGTAGAGGATATCGCCATCGAGCGCGACTCCCTGCGGATGATTGAACTCCGCCTCGGCAAAGGAGCCGTCGCGCGTGCCGACCTCCCCATCGCCGATCACCTCCTGGACGGTCCCATCAAGGGTCGTCACAATGATCCGGTTATGATTGGAATCGGAGATGAAGAGCCGGCCGGACTTCTCATCGGCGAGCACCTTTCCTGGAAAGTTGAGGAGGCTGGGGGGCGCCGACTCCTTCTCGAGACGAAAACGGATGGGCTCTTCGTTCAATGCCCCCTGGGCCCGGAAATAGTCGACAGTCTGGCCGATCACCTGGTCGAACATTTCGAAGATCCCCTCACCGGAGTGGGAGCCGATCACCTTGCCCTTTGGATTGATCAGGACCAGGGTTGGCCAGGCGCGGGCCGCGTAGGACTGCCAGACGTCAAAATCCTTGTCGTTGATGACCGGATGCTCGATCTCGTAACGGAGGATCGCCTGGCGAATATTGTCGGTGCCCTTCTCTGTGGTGAACTTGGCTGAGTGAACCCCGATGACCACCAGCTGGTTGGCATATTTCGCCTCGAGCTTCTTCAGATCAGGAATAATGTGCATGCAGTTGATGCAGCAATACGTCCAGAAATCGAGCAGGACGACCTTGCCGCGGAGCTCACGGAGGCTGAGCCGGCGGTCAGTATTGAGCCATTCGAGGCCCCCGGGAAAGTCCGGGGCGTTCACTTCACCTTCGAGAAAAGGATTCTTCTTGACTTGCACGACGTTCCTGTCCTGTGATGGATTTGACTGGCCCTGGGGGTCAACGCGGGCCGACTCTCCCTTGAAGGCAGGCCAGCTGATGGCCAGCCCCCTGGCCGCCGGATTTATGGCAAGCAGGGCCAGAACCAGCAGCGCAGCAAGGTGATAGCGCCGGAGTCTGTGCCAGAGAGGGTGCCAGAGGAAGTTCCAGCGGAAGAGACTGACCGACCGAGACGACTTGAACATATTTTGTGACCTCCACCTTGTTTTGGGCGATCGCCGGGGAGATGGCATTATAGAGGGTATCGTCGTGAAAACTGAAACGGCGTTCCCGGTCAGACCGGAAGAGAGAACAGATTATCCATAATACCAAGGAATCATTGTGCACAATCTACTGACGATATCGGCAATCATCGAGATTTTGGCGCTCATCCTCTGGGTGGGCGGACTCACTTCGCTGACGCTTGTCGCCGCCCCGGCAATCTTCCGGACCGTTCCGACGCGCGAGATGGCCGGACGCACCTTTGGAGTCATCCTGAGAAGGTTTGATCGTCTCGGCTGGGGCTGCGGGGTCGCGATACTGCTCGCCGGCGCGCTGCGCTATGCGGGACGCGCCACGCAGCAGCTCTACTTTGCCGAGTACACGCGCTATCTGCTGGGCGCACTGATGTTCGGTCTGAGCCTCTACACCGGCATCATCATCGCCCGGCGGCTCGACAAGCTGCGCGCGGCTATGTCCGAAGGGCCAAACGGGGCCGCGGGTATCGATCGGGTGGCGAGCGACGATCCACGCCGGGTCGAATTCAACCGGCTGCACGGGCAGTCGACCGCCCTGACCGCCTTCATGCTGCTGCTGGGGGTGGTCATGGCCATCCTCTTTGGTCTCGAGGTCTATTAGGGCCGTGGCGGAAGCGCACCAGGACCGAGCCATGCGAATTCTGATCTATTCACACGATACTTTTGGGATGGGAAACATCCGGAGAATGCTCGCCATAAGTCGGGGACTTCTGGACGGGCTTCCGGAGATCTCGATTCTGCTCCTGACCGGCTCTCCGGTCATCCACACGCTCTGCACGGATGGGCAGGAGCGAATGGACTACATTAAACTTCCGTGTCTGACGCGCACCGATCGCGGAGTCTACCGGGCCCGTTATCTCGACACGAACGTGGACGAGTTGAGCCGGCTCCGGGCCGACCTGATTCTCGCCGCTGCCCGCCATTTTGCGCCGGACCTGCTGATGGTTGACAAGAAACCGCTTGGCGTCCGCGGTGAGCTTGAACCAACGCTGCGTTATCTGCGAACGGAGCGGCAGGAAACCCGGACGATGCTCATCCTGCGTGACATTCTCGACCGGCCGGAAGCGATCATCTCCAACTGGAAAGGGCACGGCCACGATGAGTCCCTGCGACGCGACTACGACCGGATTCTGATCCTCGGACAGCGCGAGTTCTTCGATCCGGTGGTCGAGTATCGCTTTCCGGAGGAGGTCGCCGCCCGAACCAGTTTCTGCGGGTTTCTGCGGAAGGATGTCGGCGCCGGGTCGGCCGGGCGGGCGAGTCAGGTGCGGGAATCGCTGGGCCTCACGAGTGCGGCCGGGGAGCGGCTGCTGCTGATCACGCCAGGCGGGGGCGAGGATGGTTTCAAAGTGGTCGAGACGGCGCTCCGGGCGCTCGCCTACCGACCGCTGCCCCACCTGCAGACCATCGTCGTGGGCGGACCGGAGATGCCCGGTCCGCAACGTGAAGAGCTGCGGCGGATGGCCGCGGCGCTGCCCGGGACCCGCTTTCTCGACTTCAGCGCCGACCTGCTCAGACTGATGGCGGCCGCCGATCTGGTCGTCTCGATGGGCGGTTACAACACGATCTGCGAAATCGCCTCCCTGCGACGGCGGGCCATCGTCATCCCGCGGGTCAGACCGACGGAGGAGCAGCTGATCCGGATGGAGCGGCTCGCGCCGCTCAACTGCTTCCTGGCGCTCCATCCGGATCGGTTGACCGTCGAACAGATGGCCGACGCGATCGAGCGCCAGCTCGCGGTAACGATCGATGAAGCGACCTGGGCACGGCTCGACCTGGGGGCGCAGGGGGTGATCAACGCCGAGGTGGAGGCACTGCTTGGCCATGGACACTAAAGATCAGGGCGTTATCGGCTACATCCTGAAGGGCTTTGGGCGGACTTCGGAGACCTTCATCTCGCACGAGATTGCGCTGCTTGAGCAGGCGGGGCTGCGCATCCACGTCTTTTCACTGAAGCGGTTGACGGGAGAGAAGTTCCACGGCGTGACGCAGCGAATCACCGTTCCGGTCACCTACCTGCCGGAGGTGACCGGAAACGATGGCCAGCCAATTCTGAACTGGCTGCGGGAGAACTGGCGACAATTTGGTCCGGCTCACCGGCGTCTGTGGAGACGTCGTCCGTGCGCCTGGACAAAGACCCTCGTCGCCCAGCTCATCGCGACCGCTCAAAACGCGGCGGGATCCGGAGCGTGGCGCACGGCGCTGCGCGAGTTTCTGCAGGCAGGGTATATCGCCGCCGCATTGCCAGACCAGATCACCCACCTCCACGCCCATTTTGCGCATACGGCGACAACCGTCGCCATGCTCGCGGCACGCCTCAGTGGCCTCCCCTTCAGTTTCACCGCGCACGCCAAGGATATCTACCGCGTCGATATGAACCCGGGAGATCTGCTGACACGCAAGCTCCGGGCCGCCAGTTTTACGGTCACCTGCACACAGGCCAATGTTGGCTACCTGACCCGATTAGCGGCTGATCCGCAGAAGATCAGGCGGATCTATCACGGAATCGATCTGGATCTCTTCCGCCATGCCGAGCGGAATGAAACGATCTCTCCGCCATTGATTCTGTCGGTCGGGCGTTTTGTCGAGAAGAAGGGGTTTCCGATCCTGATCGAAGCCTTGCGGCTCCTGCGCGATGAAGGGATCCCGTTTCAGGCCCGGATCATCGGTGGTTTCACTCCGCTGACTGCGGAGATCGAGGAGCTGGTCGCGGCGTATGGCCTGGGCGACCGGGTGCGGCTGCAGCCGGCGATGACCCAGGAAGAGCTGCTCAGATTCTACGCGGCCGCGACCCTCTTCGCCCTCCCCTGCCTGATTACCGACGATGGTGATCGAGACGGGATACCGAATGTCCTGGTCGAGGCCATGGCGAGCGGTATTCCGGTCGTCACGACGCGGGTTTCAGGCATTCCCGAGCTGGTGGAGGATGGCGAGACCGGACTGCTGGTCGAGCCACGCGATCCGGTGGCTCTCGCCGGGGCCATCCGGAGACTGCTCGCGACACCGGAGCTGCGGGCCGAGTTTGGTCGACGGGGCAGTGAACGGGTTCGCCAGGAGTTCGATGCCCGACGCAATATCGCCGCACTGAAGAAACTCTTCGAAGAAGCCCGGGAGACAGGACGAACAGGAGCGAAATGAGGACCGACTGGCTCCCCCCGGAACTGCCCCAGCTTACAGAGCTGCTCGATCCGCTCGTCGTGGAACGAATTCTGGCTCGCGGCCCGTTTGCGGGGTTGGAAATGGCCGACCTTCGTCTGGAAAGGATCCGCTATCGTCCGGGGCGCAACTGCCTGCTCACCTGGTCGGTGAGTGTCGAGAGTGTCGAGAGTACTGAGGGTACCGAAAGTATTGGAAGTCGGCACCGGACCCACCTGAGCATCCTTGCCGGGCGTGCTGGCGAGGGGGGCGGGAATCTCGACCAGTCCCTTCCAGTTGAGGCGGCGACAGCAGCGGGAGCCTTGCCACTGCCGGGACTCACGGCCCTCCTCTGGGTCTTTCCGCAGGACCGTAAACTGCGGGGTATCTCTGCGCTCCGTGCCCCGGAGACACTGCTCGGGGATCTGGCCGAAGAGATACCGGGAATCGACCGGCGGAGCGCCCTCGAGATTGTCCAGTATGTCGCTGAGCGCTCCTGTACTGTCCGGATCAAATTGCGGGATGGGGCGAGTTGGATCTACGGCAAGTTCTACCGTCCGGGTGAATCGATGCGGCCGTGGCAGTTGATGAATCGTCTCTGGCAGAGCGAGTCCTGCCGCAGCGGAGGGCTGGCCATCCCCGCGCCACTCGCCCATCACCCGGCAACCGAGAGCCTCTGGCTGCAAGGTCTGGAGGGGAGCCCACTGGCCATGTCGGCAAGCATCGAACAGCTCGCGGAGACCGGACGGGCGCTGGGGCGTCTGCATGCGACACCGGTCGATGGATTGGCGACGATCACCGGCGCGGAGCGCGCCGCGCAGCTCGAACGAGCCATCGGGACCATCACGCTCGTCCGCCCTGACCTGCGTCAAAGGCTGGCCACCCTCTCTGGAAACCTGGCGACGGGCGGGATGGAGCCGGGAGGGATGAAGCCGGAAGGGATGAAGTCGGAAGGGATGGATTCGCCTGCCACTCTCCACGGGGATCTCCATCTTGCGAATATCTTTGGACTGGGTGAAGGCCGGATCGGCCTGCTCGACCTCGACAATATGGTCCGGGGCGAGCGGTGGATCGATCTGGCGAGTCTTGCCGCCTATCTCGCCTATCACGGGCTGGTTGCCCGGCACGATCCCGAC
>JBEAVZ010000515.1:0-6285 GCA_041160645.1 Acidobacteriota bacterium | reverse complement strand
CCGTCGAGGGTCTTCTCGACGCCGGTCAGCCGGCTCTCGAGTCGCCCATCGACCGACTGCTCGTACTGATCGGCCCGTTTTTCGAGACGATCCTGCAACTCGCTGAGCCGCGACTCGATGTCGCGGCTCAGAATCAGGCGCAGATTGCGGGCGATCGATTTGATTAGACTCATGACCTCTTCGCTCTCAGTCTGGCGACGAAGACCTCGTCGTACAAAGCCTGTGTTTCGCGGGCGGCCCGGTCCCACGAGAAGAGAACCGATCTCTGACGCCCAGCTTCGCGCAGATGATCCTTCAGCCCGGGCTCGCCAAGCACGCGCGCAATCCCGGCGGTCAGGCCCCGGTAGTCGTCCGGAGCATGCATCAATCCGCTCTCCCCAACCACCTCGGGCAGACTGGAGGCGTTGCTGGTGATCACCGGTGTGCCGCAGGCCATCGCCTCGAGCGGTGGGAGACCAAAGCCCTCGTAGAGCGATGGATAGAGAAAACACTCGGCGGCCGAGTAGAGGGCGGGCAGATCCGCGTCGGCGACGTAACCGAGAAAACGGACCATGTCGCCAAGTTTCAGCTCATCGACCAGCTGGTAGACCTCGTCGAACTTCCAGCCATTACCCCCGCAGAGAACGAGCCGCGGCCGGTGGGGAGTTGATCGCAACAGCTCGTCATAGGCCCGCAGCAGGATCGGCAGATTCTTGCGTGGTTCGATGGTCCCGACATAGAGCAGATAGGAGCCCTCGAGACCGTGCTTGCGGAGCACCGCTTCCGACTCCGCACTGGTGAGGGGCCGCATCTCGCGCCGTGCCCCCTCCGGGATGACACGCACCCGCGCGGCCGGAACTCCAAAATGCTCGAGGATCTCGCCACGCGTCCATTCACTCGGGGCGATGATCATCGTCGCCCGGCGAATCATCAAGGGGATCCGCCGTTTTCCGCGCCGCACGTTGTCGTCCTCATGCGTCTGGGAACGCCGGAAGAGCGAGAGATCGTGAACCGTGACGACGGTCGGACAGGGGGCAAAGACCGGGATACAGTAGTTCGTCCCGTGAAAAAGGTCGAAAGGGGATATCTGCAGCAGGGATGGCAATCCAACCAGCCACCAGCGCCGAAAGATCGACCTGACCGGGAGGAAGACCTTGCTCAGATTCGGGGGTGTCGCCGCCGTGACCGGAAAGGCAAAATCGAACGGTGAAAGCAGGGTGTACTGGTGATCGGTGTGAATTCGAGCCAGCGCCTCTGCGAGGGCGTCCGTGTAATGCCCAATCCCTGTCTTGGCCGCAACTAACGGGATAGCGTCCAGGGCAACTCGCATACGGCGTAAGCATACCCGCCCCGGTGCTGAAATTCAATCAGCCTCATGGTCAATCCATCTTCACCACACTATAATCACACTCGGCGAGCGCAGAGTGGCCGTGAGATCTCCGGAGAGAAAAGTGGTGGACTTGAGTGACAAGTGGTGGAATGGCCCAATGGAGCGCAAACTGTGAACTGGACAGAGGAGACGACCGATGACCGAAGATGAGAAATTTGAGCTGAGTGGCGAGCAGGACAACTGGCAGCTGCGCGACCAGATCGACCAGAACACTGCCTGGAGCAGGGAAGAGATGCTCAGTGGCTCGTGGTGGCACAGCATCGATCTGGGAAACGGTATGGTCACTCCGGGAATCCATCCACTGACCGAGCTGCACGACTACTATCAACGCCTCCAGCTCCCGGTCGATCTGCGCGGGAGACAGCTGCTCGATATCGGCTGCTGGGATGGCTTCTACAGTTTCGAGGCCGAGCGCCACGGCGCCTCGGTCGTCTCGGTCGACTGCTGGCGCCCCGAAAACTACTTCAAGGCCCGCGAGGTTCTCGGTTCCGCCTGCCAGTTTCACGAGCTGAGCGTCTATGACGTGACCCGTGAACGGCTCGGCAGTTTCGATGTCGTGCTTTTCCTCGGCGTCCTCTATCACCTTCGCCATCCGCTCCTCGGCCTCGAGCAGGTCTGCGAGGTGACCCGTGACTTTGCGGTCATCAGTTCACACATTATCGATGGGTTCTACCATTCACCCCATCCGGTCATGGAGTTTTATGAAGTTGATGAACTGGGGGGGCAGTATGATAACTGGTGGGGACCAAACGTCGACTGTCTGACGCGGATGATCCGCGCGGCCGGATTTGCCCGGACTGAGCTTCTTCATCAGGAGGAGACGCGGGCGATTATCAAGGCCTGGCGGAACTGGGATGACCGCCCACAGGAGTCATCACCATCCCTCGAGATCGTCGACATCGTCAATGCGAGTTCCCTCGATCACGTCTTTCCCCACCGCGGACGGCGGGCCTTCGTCTCGATCAGGGTGGCTGGGCTTCCCCCGGTCGCCTCGCGCCACGATGTCCGGGTTGAGATTGGCGGGTTTGGCATCAACCCGGTCTATGTTGGCCCGTGGATCGGGCCATACCCGGACGACCAGCTCCAGATCAATGCGCCCATTCCGCCCGGCCTGCTTCCCGGGCCGGTTGAGGTTCGGGTCTGGCACGCCGACCGCGAGTCTCAACCGGCAACGATCGAACTTCTGCCTGGAAACCGCTGGTGAGGCGGTTTCAATTCTCGATCAGCGGCAGGACGACCTCGCGTTCGAAACGGATGCGCAGAATCGTCCCGGCGTTGAGGCGGATCTCATTACCCTTGGTCATGAGAATTCCTCCCAGCACACCGGCCCCGGCGGCTCCCGCCATCCCGCCAAGTCCGCCACCAGCGGCGCCAATGATCATGCCGCCGAGCGAACCAAGTCCGCCGCCGATCCCCGCGTTCCGGGCCGTCCGCCCGCCCGAACGGCCGGCGCCAACCTTGCCCTCGTCATCCTTCGCCTGCATCTTCTCATCGTTGGCGTAGTCGTCGATCGCCGTCACCACCGTCGCGATCCGTTCCGCTCCATACTCCATCCGCATCGACTCAAAGACTACCGTCATGGTCGCCTGCCGCTGCCCGCGGCGGGCCGCCTGGATCTGGGTGATCCGTCCGCTGAACTCTGTCCCTTTCGGAATCGCTACCCGCCCGTCAGTATCCCGCACCGCCTCATAGAGGACGGCCGTGATCTGGTCGCCCACCTCGTTCAACTTTGAACTGAGCTGCGTCTGAAGGCTCAGTCGGGCATTGGCCCCCTGTGGCACGACGTGGTTGACGGGCGCCGGTGCGACTTCCGGTTGGCCAGACTGGGCGTGGCCTACCCCACCCAGAAGCGCCATCAGCATCAGTGAACCCAACGATCCTGCAATCCTCGCTCTCATTCGTTCTCCCTCCCCAAACCGGTATTTCGGGCCATCCGGACCTCTCCATCCGGATCTCCCCACATCGACCTCCAAAGAACGCCGGGGGGCGGTCACCTTGCCAGTCGGGGTCATTAAAATATGCCAATCGCCTGCGCTGAAAACCGATCCGCGGCGGAGCCGTCCTAGCGACCGCGCCGCTTCTCACTCCGGATGATCTCCGCGACGTTCCAGTCACGAACCTTCCCCCGGTCGGCATTCTGCTCTTCGAGCTCACTCTTTCCTGTTGCCCGCCGAATCAGGTGCAGCGCCCCGTCACGGCTCTTCTTGATCTCGCGTCGACCGTCCTCGAAGAGGATCTCCACGGCCGCCCCACCCTCGAGGATTCGGGCGATCTCGCCATAGAGTATGCCTGATCCGAAGACGTAGGAGATCTCGTCGCCAATTCCGAAGCTTCTTGCCGGTCTGTTTGTCGGTCCCATGTCAATTTCCTTCCGTTGCTGATGTCCAAAAATGTTGGCTGTATTTTACACACATAATAATTTGTTCGGCAATCACTACCTATTTGTAACTTTGGCGCAGTGGCGCAACAATTGAAAGGCAGGGCAGGCTCAGGGCCGCAGACGAGTCGAATGGGCTCGGGCGGGCTCGGGTAGGCTCCGGCAAGATGGAACCGGATCGTCTCCCCTGCCCGGGCGCCGCAAAGAAGAGAAGACCCCACGCACCGCCATGACATCGGAATGGTCATCTCCGCGGCGGGACAGGCTGATAAAGACAGGAGGATTGGATGGATGTAACAACCCCGAGCGCCGCGTATGATCCATTCGCGTGGTTCTACAACCGCTACTGGGGGCCGGAGTTCTGTCAGGACGTCTTTCCAGTCTTTGAGCGGCTGCTTCTCCCGCTTTTGCCACCGCCCGCCCGTATTCTCGATCTCTGCTGCGGGACGGGGCAGATTGCCGGCCGCCTGGCGGAACTGGGCTATGAGGTGACCGGACTCGACGGCTCGGCGGCCATGCTCTCATTTGCCCGTCACAACGCGCCCGCGGCGCGCTTCCTGCAGGCCGATGTCCGCAACTTCACCCTGCCGGAGGGAACTGGGCCCTTTGACCTCGTCGTCTCCTCCTTCGACAGTCTCAACCACATTCTCACTCTCGCTGAGCTCAATCAGGTCTTTCGGAATGTTGAGCGTTCACTCACTCCCGGCGGTCTCTTTCTCTTCGACCTCAACCGTGAAGATGAGAACGACCTCGTCGGTTCGACCATTGACATCGTCGGTGACGATCACGCCTGCCTGGTGCGGAGCAGTTACCGACCTGACACGAGACTCAAAACATACGAACTGACCCTTTTTCAGGCGCGCGAGGGGCGCAAGGAGGGGGATTATGAGCGGATCGATCTGACCCTCTTCCAGCGTTACCATGAAGGTGAGGAGATCGTCGATCTCCTCACTGCCAATCGATTCGAGCGGCTCAGCACCTTCGATCCCCGCACCAGTCCGGGATTGATCGGCAATGACAGCCGGATCTTCTACCTCTCCTTCGCCGCCGCCTGACTTCTCGCCCTGGCCGTATCAATTTTAGTGGCTTCTGGGCTTAGTGGCTTCTGGGCTTAGTGGCTGGCGGGCCTACTCGCGCGGCGCATAGTAGCCCTGACGGGCCCGGATGCGGAGGTCGGGCTGGTTCCTGATCTTCACTGAGATCTTGCGGAACTTGCCGTCTTTCTGCTCATTCGAGGGGTAGTATCCCAGCAGATACTGGGCCTGCAGTTCAGTGGCGATGTGATTGAAGACCCGTGACAGGTCCTCGATGCGGTCGGGCAGGAAGGCCATCCCGCCCGTCTCGTTGGCGATGCGGACCATTCCCTCGTGGCCGCGAATACTCATGCGATTGAGTCGGATCGAGGGGCCGCTTGGATTGATGGCGTAGAAGAGGCAGTTGCGGCTCTGCGCCTCGAGAAGGGCATCCCGCAGCAGAAAGTCCTCGCTGTTGTTGTCCTCCCCATCAGAGATGACGACCAGGACCCGGCGGGCGCTCGGGGCGGCATTCTCCTCGATGTAGCGGGCCGCTTTGACCACCGTATCGAAGAAGGCGGTCGCCTCATCGGTTGGTTCGATCGAGACCACACCGGCGATCGCCTGCTCCGTCGAGCCCGTCCGCTCAACCAGCAGGTGCGGTTGCCGGCCAATCAAATGGAGTGAGGCAAAATCGCCCGGTTTGAGAACCACCTCAAGAAACCGCGCCGCCGCCGTTCGCTCAAACTCGAAACGATTCCTGACACTGCGCGAGACATCGAAGAGGACCGCCAACTCGAGCGGGGTCTTTCCCGGATCCCCGAGGGTCTGAACCTGCTGCGCAACTCCCTCCTCCTCGAGAATAAAGTCCTCGGCCGTCAGCGCGCGGATCGGTTGTCCCTGCAGATCGGTCACCGAGACCGGCACGACTACGAGGGTCGAGTCGATCCGGATCGATTCTGCGTCGAGATCGACCTGCCGATCCTTCCCCGCCGGCGCTGGCGGGGAAGACGGTTTCTGGCCCGGTGCTTCTGCCGGGGTAGGTTCCGGGGAGGGCTTCGGTTTGCCGGGATCCTGCGCGCCTGGCCAACCTGCCGCACCGGACACGGGCATCAGGCTGGCCACCGGCGCTCCCGCGGCCAGATTCAGATTGAAAAGAAAGGCGGTCGTTAAAACCGCCTTCCCGACAAGGACCAGACTTCTGTTCCGGAGAGATCTTCCGGACCGTAAGGATTGGTTCATGGTTACTCTGTTGTCACTCGTCAGCCAATCTTGTTATTTCAGCTCTGCCGGCTGTTCAACAAATAAAAGTCCGGCCTACTCACCCTTCGATCCGGGCCGGTTGACCCTGACCGGGGGAGGAGGAGCCGTCAGGCCTTTGTTGACGAGAATTTTGACCTCAACCCGCCGGTTCTGCTCCCGACCGGTGCTGGTCTCGTTGCTGGCGACCGGACGGGCCGCCCCGAAACCGTAGGGGGTGATCATCCGTCGCAGCGGAATCTCGTGATTCTCGGCCAGATACCGGA
>JBEAVZ010000506.1:0-5646 GCA_041160645.1 Acidobacteriota bacterium | reverse complement strand
GCGCGGGGAGGATCGGGGACCACCGCACCTTCCTGCGTTTCCCGCTCAACGCATCTGAGCAGCTCTATGGCTTTGGCCTCAATTTCAAGCGGGTGCAGCAACGCAAGCGGATCTTCAATCTCCACCTCGACCACTATGGTAATGCGGACAGCGGTCGGACACACGCGCCGGTTCCCTTCTATGTTTCGAGCGAAGGTTACGGAGTTCTGATCAATTCGGCGCGTTACCTGACGGTCTATGCGGGGACCGGCCTGCGCCGTGACAGTGACCGTCCGCCAAAGATCAGGGATCGGAATACGGACAAGGGCTGGGAGGCCAATCCCGATTCGGATGTGGTCGAGGTGCTGGTGCCGGCCGCGGGCGTCGAGGTCTACCTCTTTGCCGGCCCAACGCCACTGGAGGTAGTGCAGCGCTACAATCTCTACAATGGCGGCGGGGCGCTGCCGCCGAAGTGGGGACTCGGCTTCACGCAGCGGGTGCCAACTCTCTTCAATGATCAGGATGTCCGGCGCGAGGTCGACGATTTCGACCGGCACGACTTTCCGCTCGACTTCATCGGGCTGGAACCGGGCTGGCAGACCAGATCCTATCCGTGCTCATTCGACTGGGACCGTGGTCGTTTCCCCGATCCGGCCGGTTTTGCCGGAGAGATGCTGGCCCGCGGGGTGCGACTCAACCTGTGGCTCAATCCCTACATCTCTCCCGACTCAACGATCTATCGTGAGGTCGAGCCCTTCACAGGTTCGCACACCGTCTGGAATGGACTCGTTCCGGATCTGCTGCTGCGGCAGCCGCGGGAGAGCTACAGCCGCCACTTCAAAAAGGCCCATCTCGGGATCGGCGTCTCAGGTTACAAGATCGACGAGGTCGATGGGGTCGATGGATGGCTCTGGCCGGATGTCGCGCGCTTCCCTTCCGGACTCGGTGGTGAGCAGATGCGCCAGATCTACGGGCTGCTCTTCCAGCGCCTGACGACCGAGTGGTTTCGGGAACGGAATCAGCGGACGTGGGGACTGGTGCGCGGCACCAACGCCGGGGCCTCGTCGCTCCCTTACGTGATCTATAACGACAACTACGATCACCGCGACTTCATCACCGCGCTGGTCAACAGCGGGTTCATCGGCGTTTTATGGACACCGGAGGTGCGGGCCTCCAAGACGGCCGAGGAGTGGCTGCGGCGGATGCAGGCAGTCTGTTTCTCGCCGCTGGCGATGCTCAACGCCTGGGCCGATGGGACCAAGCCGTGGACATTCCCGGAGGTTGAGCAGCAGGTGCGTGAAGTGGCGATGCTGCGCATGCGGCTGCTGCCATACATCTACCAGGCCTTCTCGCGCTACCATTTCGAGGGAATCCCACCGATTCGCGCCATGTACCTGATTCCGGGCTTCGACGACCGGGGACGCGAGGTGCGGGACCAGTTCATGCTTGGTGATTCACTCCTCGTTGCGCCGATGTTTGCCGGACAGACATCCCGTCAGGTGGCGCTGCCCCCCGGTGACTGGTACGACTTCCATACCGGGAAGCTGGCCGGGAGCGGCGGGCTGATCGAGGTCACGCCAGGACTGGATAAGATTCCACTCTTTGTGCGGGACGGCGGACTGATTCCCCTCATTCCAGCGGCCCGGCGCACTCCGCGGCCCGGGGAGAAGCTGCCGCTCGAGATTCGCCACTATGGCCGGAGGACCGGGCAGCTCGATCTCTATGACGACGATGGGGTGAGCTTCGATTATGAGCGTGGAAAGTACTCGCGGCTCCGGCTCGAGGTGTTCAGAAATGAACGCGGGGAACTGGCTGGCCGAACGGCCGAACTGACTCCCGGGGCGTTGAATCGCTACGCGGGGGTCAGCTGGAGCTTCCGTAGCGAGTAGCAGAAGATCGAATGGCTGGCCCTTCTTCGCGAAGGGCCAGCCATTCGATGGCCAATCGATCAGTGGATGGTCTCTTCTATCTGGCCGTAGCCCGGGCCTGCCGCAATTTGGCTTTCATCTGTGTAACCACTCTCGCGTAGGCTGGATCGGCGGCAAAGTTTCGATCCTCCCGCGGGTCGACCTGGTAGTCGTACAGCTCGGTTCCCTGCTGCCCCTCATCCCATTCCGTATATCGATAACGCTCGTCCCGGATGCTATAGCCCATGAACGGGGACCGGTTGCGGGAGCGCTGGGTCTGGGTGAGCGCCGGCTTGTCCCACTTCGCGCGGGCGTTGCGCAGCAGTGGGCGCAGGCTTCGTCCGGGCAGACTTGATGGGGTTCCGGTCAGCTCGCAGAGATCGGCAAGGGTCGGATAGACGTCGACAAATTCGACCGTCCGTGGAGAGGCCTGCCGCGGCCGGATGCCGGGACCGGCAATGAGGAGCGGATTGCGGGCAACCCCATCCCAGAGCGTCTGCTTCATCCAGTGGCCATGCTGGCCAAGCAGATAACCGTGGTCGCTCCAGAAGACGATGATCGTGTTCTCCATCAGCTTCAGCCTCTCGAGCGCGTCGAGGAGTCGACCAACGTTGGCATCGAGAAAGCTGATCGAGGCATAGTAGGCGCGGATCGACTCGCGGAGCGGCAGCGGCTCAAGGCCGTAATGGGGCTTCTGCAGAAAGCGCGCCGCTGGCAGGATCTTCTCCCAGTCCTCGAGCCTGAAGTCGGGCGCGGCGATCGAGTCGAGCGGATAGAGATCGAAGTACTTCTGCGGGGCAATGTAGGGGCAGTGGGGACGGTAGAATCCGGCGGCGATGAAGAAGGGCTCCTCCCGATGCTCTTCGAGCAGTCGGATCGTCTCGAGGGCGACTTTCCCATCGGTGTGGGCCTCGTCGGGGGCTGGCGAGGCATAGAAGGCGAGCGCGGCTCCCAACCCAGTCCTGGTGTGGTTGGTCAGGAGTGGCTCTTCATCCTTATCGATACCGCGCGGGTTGATGCGCACCTGCCAGGATGGCTCATCATCGAGACCGTTGGTCCCGATCTGGCCGGGATTGCCGTAATGGTAGATCTTCCCAACCCGGGCCGCAAAGTAGCCATTCCGCTGGAAGAGCTGGGGCAGAGTCACCACATCCGGAATGACACTCCGAAAGTGCTTCTGCAGATCGTAGACTCTGGTCGTGTCCGGGCGCAGACCGGTCATGATCGACGAGCGGCTCGGGCTGCAAAGGGGAAACTGATTATAGGCGCGATCGAACCGCACGCCCATCGCCGCCAGACGGTCAAGGTTTGGCGTCTTCACCAGCGGGTGGCCATAGGTTCCAAGGTCGTTGTTGAGATCATCCGCGGCGATGAAGAGCACGTTGTAACGCGGTTTCCCGAAGATCGGGGTAACCGTCAGGCCGAGCGTCAGGACTAAAAGGGCCAGTCGGCGCAGATATCTAGCAGTCATCCTTCCTCCTTTTCCGGAGATCGATCAGGCGATGGGTTCGTCCCCAGCGCAGGTAGAGCCGGTCAAAGACCAGCAGGTGGAGTCCCGAGAGGAGACCGCCGAGGGTCGCCGCGACCACTCCGGTCACGGCGCGTCGGATCGTGTCAGGCCAGCTGGCCACCTTCATGACCCGGTCACCAAAGACCTTGCCGAGGAGCAGCGAGAGGAGGGTGATCAAGACCCAGCCAACCTTGAGCGTAAAGGGCCCCTTCCCCGCTCCAAAGGTGACGCTGACCAGCGGTCTCTCAAAGAGATCGGTCGGTATCCGGCCCGGATTCTTGAAGTACCAGAAGATGAGCCAGACGAGTCCGCCGAGCAGTCCGGTCTTCAGCAGCTCGAGCGTCACGTGGAGCGACCGCGAGAGGTGCCAGATCTTGAAGACCGATTCTGAAGCGACCCCGAGCAGGCTCTTCAACTTCTCACCGAGCCCGGGCTTGGTGAGCGTCTCTTCATAATCGAGAAAGAGCCAGGATCCGCGCCGACGCAGATCGTCGTCGGTCACGCCCGGAAAACTCCCCCGGCACTTCGAAAACTGGTACTCGGTCATCAGATACCCACTGGCCATCAGCGCATAGGCCTCGCCGTCGCTGAACGAGTCGAGGTCGGTCCGCACCGCCGCGAGCAGTCGCTGCAGATCCTTGCGCACGCCGTAGCGGGTCAATGGTCCGCGCAACTCGAGCGGCCGGGCATCACTGGTGGCATCATAGGGGTCCGGGCAGTCGAGCCAGTCGGCTGGATCGGCATCGAGATCCTTCTTCAGGTGGATAAACATCAGATCCTTCAGCTGTCCGGAGCGGCGACGGGCCTCCAGCTCGCGATACTGCGTCCAGCGAATCCGTTCCTGGCTGATCAGCGAGGCCCGCATGACGACACCCAGAATTCCGGTCGTCGGATAGTCCTCGGTTGTCATCTGTCCGCTCGCGTCGCTGACGAGGAGCACCGAACATTCCTGTTCGAGCAGACTGGCCGTCCCCTGATTGTCGAAGACGCCCCCATCGACCAGCTGAACCGTCTTATCAGGATAGAGGGATGGCAGCGCGAGCGGCTCGAACATCCCGGGCACACAGGATGATGAGGCGACCGCGTAACCCAGTCGCACCCGTCGCTTTGCCCCCTCCTCGTTGCGGTAGAGGGCTGGCGCATCCGGATAGTACATCCGGCGCAAGCGGTAGCTGGCATCGATCTCGGTGTTGATGGCCGCGGGCGGTTCGCCCATGTAGCTCGCCGTAAACTGCCAGACGTGGCCGGTATTGAGCGAGGTGGCATTGAGAATCAGGATGGGGATCTTGTTGCGGCGTCGCCAGTTGTCCTGGCGTGGATTGAAGCTACCCGGTTTCTCATCGATCGGATTGATCCTCAGCTCATCCAACCAGCGTGGCGCGTGTCCCTGCCGATCCTCGACGCGCGCGTAGATATGCTTCTCGTAGAGCTCGCCAACCCGCAGGGTCCGCGAATAGTCGCGCGAGAAGATCATCCTGATGTTGGAGAGAACGCTGCTGACAACCCGGGTCCGAATGTTCTTGCGGACGCCGGCCAGAAAGTCACGTTCCAGATTCTTGACGACTCCGATATAGTCGGCCGCTGACAAATCCGCATCGGTCTTCTGCTCGATCTCATAAAGTCGCCGGAGTTCAAGGTAGTAGTGAGCGCCAATGATCGACCCGCCAGAGACGCACGAGAGGGCTTCGATACGGTTGAGCACCCCGATGTCGGCCAGCTTGGCGAGAACGCCGATGTGGAAGAGCGAGGCCCGAAAACCGCCCCCGGAGAGGGCGAGCCCGACCTTCTCCGTGGAGGTGTCGCGAATGGCCAGCCCGGAGGGTTGCAGACCAGCTTTCTCCAGCAACTCCCCGAGCAGGCGCAGACCATGCTCGGTATCGCCTTGGCGGCGCAACTCGACCAGCCGAACCAGCTGGCGGGTGGTCGAAAAGATCTGCCACGATAGGAGCCCTTCGCCCTGAAAGGCCCGCTCCAGCCAGGTGCGGCCCTCTTCATAAAGACCAAGACCATAACTGGCCTCGGCCATCGTCACCAGCGCCCAGTAGTTCGTGGCAACCTTCGCTTCCCGCTCGATCAGCGCGCCCAGATCTGTGAGGATCTTCTGTCGCAGCTCATCCGCCCTCGCCCGCCGCATGACGACACTCTCGAGTTGTGCACCACCGTCATCGATCGCCCGGGCCTCGAGATCGGCCAACAGGTCAAGGACGAACGCCGCGTTGATCTCATTGTAACCGGGGGCCTCTTCGATAG
>JBEAVZ010000475.1:0-5110 GCA_041160645.1 Acidobacteriota bacterium | reverse complement strand
GCAAGGAAGCGACCTTCGTCCCGATCAGCGACTTCGCGCGCGAACTGATCGAAGATGGCGGGCTGCTGCCGCACATCAAGAAGAAGGCCGGGAAGGCCTGAGGACAGGACGACAAAGAATCATGAAAGCAAAGATTACCGTACTGCCGGGTGATGGAATTGGAGTCGAGGTGACACGCGAAGCGGTCGCCTGTCTCGAGACGATCGCCGGGCGTTTTGGGCACGAGTTTCACTTCGAAGAGCGTCTGATCGGCGGCATTGCCGTCGATCAGACCGGCAGTCCGCTTCCGGCCGAGACGTTGCAGACCTGTCTGGCCAGCGACGCGGTGCTGCTCGGCGCGGTTGGCGGGCCGCAGTACGATGCCCTGCCCCCAAAGCTGAAGCCGGAGACGGGACTGCTCGGGTTGCGGGCCGGGCTTGGCGTCTATGCCAACCTGCGACCGGCGTTCCTGCACAGTTCGCTGATCGACGCGTCGCCACTGAAGGCCGAGATCGTTCGTGGAACCGATCTGCTGATCGTCCGCGAGCTCGCTGGTGGAGCCTATTTTGGCCAGCCGCGGGAGATCACGGAGGAGCGGGGGCTGAACACGATGGCCTACACGGCGCCCGAGGTCGAGCGGGTGGCGCGGGTGGCTTTTGAGATCGCCCGGGGCCGGCGGAAGAAGCTCTCATCGATCGACAAGGCCAACGTGCTCGAGAGTTCGCAGCTCTGGCGCAAGGTGGTGACCCGGCTCGCGGCCGAATATCCCGATGTGACGCTCGAGCATGGCTATGTCGACAGTTGCGCCATGGCGCTGGTCACCCGCCCGACCAGCTTCGACGTGATCGTCACCGAGAATCTCTTCGGGGATATCCTGAGTGATGAGGCGTCGGTGCTGACCGGTTCGCTGGGCATGCTGCCGTCGGCCAGTCTGGGCGGAGAGGTTGAGCTCTACGAGCCAGTTCACGGTTCGGCGCCGGATATCGCCGGCAAGGGGATCGCCAACCCCCTCGGCGCCATCGCCTCGGTGGCCATGCTGTTGCGGCACACCTGCCAGCTGGAGAAGGAGGCGCACCTGCTCGAAGAGGCGATCCGCCAGACGCTCGAGGCAGGTTATGGCACGCCGGACCTGAAGAGCCAGCCGCACCAGCTCTCGACGTCCGAACTGGGAGCGCACATTCGCGGCCAGCTCGAGCGGGCGTGAGTTCGGCGCGGCCGAACGGACCGTCAGAAATCAAAACACCGGTCGACCAACAGAGATCTACCAACTCGGATCAATCAATACCGATCAATATCGATCACAATAGATCAGGGGTGATGTTATGAAAATGCGAGGAGCGCGCATACTGCTGGAAGCGTTGCGCTGTGAGGGAGTCAACCACATCTTCGGTTATCCGGGAGGTGCGGTGCTGCATATTTACGACGAGATGATCAAGCATGCCGAGTCCCTCGGGATCAAGCACTATCTGGTCCGCCATGAGCAGGCGGCACTCTTCGGGGCAGCGGGTTACAGCCAGGCGACCGGGAAGACCGGGGTAGCGCTGGTGACCTCCGGTCCGGGCGGAACCAACGCCGTGACGGGTATCGCCAACGCGTTCATGGACTCCCTGCCGATGGTCGTCTTCACTGGCCAGGTGCCGACCAACCTGATCGGCAACGACGCCTTTCAGGAGGCGGATCTGACCGGCATCACGCGTTCGTGCGTCAAGCACAACTACCTGGTGAAGAAGGTCGAGGATCTGGCGCCGACGATCAAGGAGGCCTTCTTTGTGGCGAGCACCGGCCGGCCGGGCCCGGTGCTGGTCGACCTTCCGAAAGACATGACAGCGCAGGAGATCGAGTTCAGCTATCCCGAGACGATCGAGATGCGCAGCTACAAGCCGCAGACGCAGGGGAATCCGAAGGCGGTTCGCCGGGCGGTCGAGGCGATGCTCGAGGCGGAGCGACCGGTGCTCTATATCGGCGGCGGCGCGATCCACGGCGGCGCGCACGAAGAGGTGCGCCGGCTTGCCGAGCGGCTCAACCTGCCGACGACCTGCACGCTCATGGGACTCGGAGCCTTTCCGGCGAGCCATCCGCTGAGCCTCGGCATGCTCGGCATGCACGGTGGTTACTGGACCAACATGGCGGTCAACAACTGCGACCTGCTGATCTCGATCGGCGCGCGGTTCGATGACCGGGTGACCGGCAAGCTGAGCGAGTTCGCGAAGGGGGCGCGGTTCATCCACGTCGACATCGACCCCTCCTGCATCAATAAGAATGTGCCGTGCGACTTCCCGATTGTCGGGGATTCGAAGGTGGTCGTGCAGCAGATGCTCGACGAGATCGAACAGATGGTCGGGCAGGGCGCCAACATCACCCCGCGGCAGGGCTGGCACGACCAGATCGCCGCATGGCGTGAGCAGCATCCCTTCTGGTGCAATCCAGATGGAGAGATCATCAAGCCGCAGAATGTGATCAAGGAGCTGCACCGTCTGACGGGCGGCAAGGCGGTCGTCTCGACCGACGTTGGCCAGCATCAGATGTGGACAGCGCAGCTCTACGGGTTCGACCATCCGCGCAACTGGCTCAACTCTGGCGGACTGGGGGCGATGGGTTACGGATTTCCGGCGGCGATCGGCGCCGCGGTGGCCCGCCCGAACGATCTGGTCGTCGCGGTAGTTGGCGACGGCGGCTTCCAGATGAGCTGCAACGAGCTGGCGACGATCAAGCAGTACAACATTCCCGTGAAGATCCTCGTCATCAACAATGGCTATCTCGGAATGGTCCGCCAGTGGCAGGAGCAGTTCTACGAGCACCGTTACTCGCACAGCAACATCGAGGTCGCGCCCGACTTCCTGAAGCTGGCCGGAGCCTATGATGTCCCGGCGGTGCGCGCGACGAAGGCGAGCGAAGTCAGCGCGGTTCTCGAGAAAGCGCTCAACACTCCGGGACCGATGCTGATCGAGATGCAGGTTGCCCGTGAAGAGAATGTCTTCCCGATCGTGCCGGCCGGCGCGGCACTGAAGGACATGATCCTGGCCTAGATCAGTCCGTGGGGGGGGGCCGGGTGACGGCCCCCCCGCGGAGCTTACAACAGAGTTCAACCATTCATCATGAAACACACTATTTCGCTCTTAGTTGAGAATGAGTACGGGATGCTTTCGCGCGTCTCGGGACTCTTCAGCGCCCGTGGCTACCAGATCGATACGCTCAACGTCGCGCCGACGCTTGAGGAAGGGGTGTCGAGAATGACGCTCACGACCCACGGCAACGACCATGTGATTGAGCAGATCCTTCGGCAGACGCTGAAGCTGGTCAAGGTGATCCAGGTGACCGACATGACGGCCAATCCGCACGTCGAGCGGGAGATGGTCATGGTGACCGTCAGCGCGCGGCGCGGCGAGGAGCGGCAGGAGGTCCTCTCACTGGTCAAGATCTTCCGGGCGCGGGTCGTCGATGTCTCGGAAGACGCCCTGATCCTCGAACTGACCGGGAACGCAGAGAAGGTCGAAGCGTTCATCAATCTGCTTCGACCGATTGGGATCCAGGATATCGTCCGGACCGGGCCGGTGGCGATGACGCGGGTAGCCGCCGTCCGCGCCCTGCAGCAGCTCGAGGATGAGGAAGAGTTTTCTGAATTGACCCTGAATGAAAAGGTCTGAAACTATCGCTGCGGTCGGGGCTGAAGAGGTTCGCGACCAGTATTAAAGAACAGACAAACAAAGGAAACGAAGACATGAAAATCTACTATGACAAGGATGCCGATCCGAAGGCTCTGGCTGGCAAGCGCATTGCGATCATCGGCTATGGTTCACAGGGTTTTGGCCACTCGAACAACCTGAAGGACAGCGGATGCGACGTGATCGTCGGCCTGCGGGCCGACAGCCCCTCGGTCGCCAAGGCCCAGTCGGCCGGGCTCGAGGTGCTGCCGGTCGCCGATGCGGCGGAGCGGGCGGACATCATTATGATGCTGACGCCGGACGAGCTGACCCCGGGCATCTACAAGCGCGAGATCGAGCCGCATCTCCGCCCGGGCAAGTATCTGGCGGTGGCCCACGGATTCAGCATTCATTTCAAGAAGATTGTTCCGCCGGCCGGCGTGAGTGTCTTCATGGTGGCGCCGAAGGGTCCGGGACACCTGGTGCGTCGCGAGTATGAGCGCGGCGGCGGAGTTCCCTGCCTGATCGCGGTCGCCCAGGATCCGATCGGTGATGCGCAGCAGGTCGCGCTGGCCTACGCTTCGGCGATTGGCGGCGGACGCGCGGGCGTGATCGAGACGAACTTCAAGGAGGAGACGGAGACCGATCTCTTCGGCGAGCAGGCGGTCCTCTGCGGCGGACTGACCGCGCTGATCCAGGCTGGTTACGAGACGCTGACCGAGGCTGGCTATGCCCCGGAGATGGCCTATTTCGAGTGCCTCCACGAGATGAAGCTGATCGTTGACCTGCTCTATGAGGGAGGCATCGCCAACATGCGTTACTCGATCTCGAATACTGCCGAGTATGGCGATCTGACGCGCGGCAAACGGGTCATCGGTCCGGAGGTGAAGCAGCGGATGAAGCAGATCCTCAACGAGATTCAGACCGGCCAGTTTGCCGATGAGTGGATGGCCGAGGCGGAGTCCGGGAAGGTCAACTTCAACCGGATGATCGCCGAGGAGAAGCAGCATTCGATCGAGCAGGTGGGTGCCCAGCTGCGCGGCCTGATGCCGTGGCTGTCGGCCAACAAGATCGTCGACAAGGCCAAGAACTGAGCCCAGGGGAGACGGGGAGTGGGCGCAGTGTCCGCTCCCCGTCTTTCATGCTGATTGGAAGTTGAAGAACTTTTCCGGCTGAACCACACCCAGTTTGGGCCCATTCACTGGGCCAGTGCTGGAAAGGCTGAGCCGGGCCGGGTGGTCGCAGGTCCATACGTAATCATGAGTAATAGAGTTGAGATAGAGATATACGATACGACGCTGCGCGATGGTGCACAGGCCGAGGGACTGGCCTACAGCGTCGATGACAAGCTGAAGATTGCCCGGGCATTGGATGAGATCGGGGTTTGCTACATTGAAGGTGGCTGGCCGGGAGCCAATCCAAAGGACATTGAGTTCTTCGAGCGGGCCAAGTCGCTCAGCCTGAAGAATGCTTCGCTGGCGGCCTTCGGG
>JBEAVZ010000458.1:0-11367 GCA_041160645.1 Acidobacteriota bacterium | reverse complement strand
AGCATTTCCTGCTCGTTTTCTGCGCCTAAAAGTGGTGACTTTTTGCAGCTGATTTTGGCTGTCTCCGGGACGGGTGAGCCGGCTGATTCAGCGGCGCGGCGGGGGATCGGGTGGAAGAAATGCCGAGACGACCGGTTCGGGGAGAAGGAGTTGGGGGTTGGCGATCGGGGTCTTGATGCCATTGGCCTGGAAGGCATTCTTGATCCGGCGGCGGAGTTCGCGGGCGAGATCGAATTGGCGGGCCGGGGCGGTCTTGACCACGATGCGAATGGTGACGGTGGAGAGGGAGATGCGGTCGACGCCGAGCATGGTCGGCTCTTCGATCAGCTCGTGGGGCAGCTCCTGGCGGAAGACGCTCGCGGTATCGAGCGCGAGGCGCATGGCGCGGTCGACATCTTCGGTGTAGTCGATCTCGAGGTCAAGGACGATGCGTGACCAGTCCTTGGAGAGGTTGGAGACCGTGTTGATGGCGCCATTAGGGATGGTGGTCAGGGAGCCGTCGAGGCCGCGGACCCGGGTGGCGCGGAGTGAAATACCCTCGACAGTGCCAGAGAACTCGGCAATCTTCACGACATCACCGACGCTGAACTGATCTTCGAGAAGAATAAGGAATCCGGAGAAGAGGTCCCGAATGAGACTCTGGGCGCCAAAGCCGACGGCAATGCCGACGACGCCCGCACTGGCGAGGATCGGGGTGACGTTGACATTGAGCTGCTGAAGCAGGGTCATGAGACCGATGAAGAAGATGACCGACTGGGCGACGCGGCTAAAGATTGACGAGAGGGTCTGGAGTCGGCGCTGGGTTGCGGCTTCGTCGGGTGAGGCGGTTCGCTTCATGAGGACGAAGATGGTCCGGATCAGCGCATCGGTAAAGCGCATGATAAAGATCGTCACGACAACGACGATGAAGATATTGAAACCCCGGTCGGACAACCAGTCGAAAAAGTGGAGAGCCTGGCGGCGGAACCTCGTTCCGACTGTCTCGAACTGGGTGCGCGTTCGCGGCAGAAAGGCAAGGATGAGCGATGAGTAGAGAATCCAGACCGTCGTGCGGAGGGCGTGGCCAATCCACTCGACGAGGAGGGCCTTGAGTGAGGGGACCGCCTCGACGCCGGGAATGGTTGATCCAGGAAAACTATGGGCGAAGCGATGGGCGAGCCGGTGCTGCCCGACCCCGATCAGCAGATGGAGAAGCAGGCAGACGATCGCGCCAACAGAGAGAAGAAGCAGTGTCGTGATGGTCTCAGTCACCATGACGACAGTTTACCGCCGGATCGATTGTCGTGAAAGCATTTCTTTGAGCTGGCAATCGATCCGGCTACCTCATGACGGTAAAAGCATTGCTGCGGGTGACGCTGCCGCCATCGACGTTCTGGATGGTCAGACTGCGGACCGTCGTCGCGGCATTAGCGAGAATGAAGAGTCGGACCTGGAGCTGAGTGGGGGTGACGGAGGTGACCCCTGCGATAACTCCGCCACCAGAGACCGCGACGTTGGCCCCCTGGGCAAAGCCCTCCCCATTGATAGTGATGTTGACAGTTGTCCCGCGCCTCCCGGAGCTATTGGTGAGGGAGGTGATGCTGATGGGAGCGGCCTGAACAGTGATCGAAAATGGCGGCGAGGTGGTTAGTCCATCGCGACCATCATCGGCCCGCAGACGAAGGTCTCGAAAGACTCCAATCGCGAGGGGCGCAAGCCGCAGGACAGCGCGGCGCTGGCTCGGATCGGAATCGATGATCGTCGCGAATGGCGGAGCGTTGACGAGCGCAAAGGTGACGTTGTCGCCCTCCTCATCGGTCGCGTTGAGGGGGATATTGAGCCAGTCGCCCACGGTAAGGGTGCGGTCAGGCAGCGGGGTGGTGATGACCGGCGCCCGGTTGAGCGTCGTCGGTGGCGGTGGCGGTGGCGCGTCAGAAATCAAGCGGCGGATGCGGAAATTGCCGGAATCGCCAACATAGACGGTATTACCAGACGAAACATCGATCGAGCGCGGAAGGTTGAGCCGTGCCTGGCTGGCCGCTCCCCCATCACCGGCAAACCCGGCCGTGCCGTCCCCGGCAATGGTGTTGATCACGCCGCTGGCGGTGACCAGTCTGATCCGGTGATTGGCCTGATCGGCGATGAGCAGGTTGCCGGAGGCATCGACGGCGACATCGATCGGCTGATTGAGTTGGGCGGCCGTGGCGACTCCGCCATCGCCTCCATAGCCAGGCGCACCATTTCCGGCCACAGTGGTGATGAGGCGGGTCGCCTTGTCGACACGGCGAATGCGGTGATTTCGCAGATCGGCAATGTAGAGATGACCACTGGCATCGAAGCTGAGTCCGCTGGGTCCATTGAGGGTTGCGGCGCTGGCGGGTCCATTATCACCCGCAAAGCCGCCACCGCCGGAGCCGGCATAGGTGGTGATGACACCGGTGGTCGTGTTGACGACGCGAATGCGGCTGTTGCCCGTATCGGCAATATAGAGATTATCGTCGGCATCCACGGCGAGAGCCGTCGGGCCACTGAGGCGGGCGGTCGTGGCGAGGCCATTGTCGCCAATCGCCCCGCTGGTTCCGGTAGCCGTCCCGGCAAAGTGGAAGATTCGCCCATCGCTGGCAATGCGCCGGACACGGTGGTGGAGAGTATCGGAGACGTAGATGTTGCCTTTCGAGTCGGCGGCGACTCCACCGGGCTGACCAAAAGTGGCAAAGGTGGCGGGTCCGCCGTCACCGGTGTTCCCGGCGACTCCATTGCCGCCAAGGATGGCGATTGTGCCGGTCGATCCGTTGATCCGCCGGAAGATGCGGTTGAGCAGATCCGCGACGATCAGATTGCCCTCCAGATCGAGTCCGGTCGCGGTAACCTGCCTGAAGGTCGCCTCGGTCGCGGGGCCACCATTGCCGGTCGTCCCGCTCGCGCCGGTGCCGGCATAGGTCGAGATCGTGTAGCCTCCGCCACTGCTGGTCGGGGCATTGACGGTGACGGTGAAGCTGGCGGTGGCCGAGTTGCCGCGGGTATCGGTGGCCGTAAAGCGCACGGTCGTCGTGCCAACCGGAAAGAGCGCGCCCGGCGTGCGATCAGCGGTGACCGTTACCGGCCCGTCGACCAGATCGACGGCTGACGGCATCTGGTAACTGACATTGGCGCCTGTAGCACTGGTGGCGCTGGTGGTCACATTGGCCGGCAAGTTCTGGAAGACCGGAGGGGTGGTGTCGGCAACGACGACCAATCGTGGCGTTGACGAGGTCGTGGCTCCCCGACTATCAGTTACCGTCAGGACCAGGCTGTGCGAACGGATCGAGAGAATGACGCTGGCGAGCGGGGTCGTCGCGATCGGTTGTCCATTGTCGAACCAGACAAAGGTGAGTGTATCGCCATCCGGGTCGGTCCCGCTGCCGGCAAGCGCCACCGTTGCGCCAGCAGCCGAAGCCGCTTCGATCGTGGCCGGAATGGCGCCCGGATCGACCGTCGGAGGGCGGTTGGCGAGAGCTGGTTCGGTGACCGTAATCGTGAAAGCGGAGGAGTTGGAGACTCCGCCGCGTCCATCGTCGAGCCGAATCCTGACGCCCGACGTCACGCCGACCGTCGTCGGGGCGAGACGCAGCGTCGCCTGCCGTTCAGCGGGACGAGCCGCAACGATCGTTGTGAAGGGTGGTCCGTTGACCAGACTGAAACTCACACTGTCGCCATCACGATCGGTCGCCAGCAACGGAAGATCGATCGTCTGGCCGATGGTCAGGGACTGGTTGCCGATCTCCGCCACCAACTGCGGAAGGCTGTTGGCGGGTTGGGGTGAGTTTGGGGTAAGCGAGCGAACGCGGAGATTTCCACTATCCGCGACCTGGATTCGCCCATCCGGCAGAATATCGATCGCCCGGGGCTGATTGAGCCGCGCCAGCGTCGCGAGGCCGCCATCGCCGGCAAAGCCGGCGACGCCATCACCGGCAATGGTGCTGATCAGGCCCACCTGACCAAGCTGACTGACGAGCCGGAGGCGGTGATTGCCCTGATCGACGATGACGATATTCCCCGCCAGGTCGACCGCCACATCGCTTGGCGAGTTGAGCTGCGCGGCAGTCGCCAGCCCCTGGTCTCCCCGGAATCCGGCGGTGCCGTCACCAACAACGGTGGTGATGAGCTGGGTCGTCCGATCGATGCGTCGGATCCGGTGGTTGTTTCGATCGGCAATAAAGAGATGGCCATGGCGGTCGAAATTGATCCCGCCCAGACCATTGAAGACTGCGCTGTTGGCCGGGCCGCCATCGCCGGCAAATCCACTGCCCCCGACGCCTGCATAGGTCGAGATGACGCCGCTCGTCACATTGACCATGCGGATTCGATTGTTGCCAGTATCGGAGATATAGACATTTCCCGCCGCATCGACCGCGAGGGCAGTCGGCGCATTGAGCCGGGCCGATGTCGCCGGGCCGTTATCGCCAATCGAACCGGCAAGCCCGCTGCTCGAGCCGGCAAAGTGGGAGATGCGCCCATCACTGCCAATCCGGCGCACCCGGTGGTGGAGGGTATCGGCGACGTAGATATTGCCCCGCGCGTCGGCGGCTACTCCGCCCGGCTGTCCAAAAGTGGCAAAGGCTGCCTGCCCGCCGTCACCGCTATTGCCAGCCACCCCATTCCCGGCGAGGATAGTGATGACCCCACTCTCCCGATTGATCCGGCGAAAGTTTCGATTGAGCAGATCCGCGATGAGCAGATTTCCGTCGATATCGTGTCCCAGCGCGACCATCTGCCTGAACGTTGCCGCTGTCGCCTGCTGCCCGTTGCCGGTCGATCCGCTCGTCCCGTTGCCAGCGTAGGTGTTGATCGTGTAGTCTCCGGCGCCTCCGCCGGGAGGGGTGACGGTAATCGTAAAGCTGGCCGTCGCCGTATTCCCACGCGAATCCCGGGCGGTCAGGGTGACGGTCGTCGTCCCGATGGGGAAGACCACACCCGCGGGCCGGTCGGCCGTCACCGGCAGCTCGCCATCGACCAGATCGACCGCCCTTGGCATGTCGTAATTGACCGCCACCCCATTCAGATCGATCGCCTGGGAGGTGGAGTTGGGCGGGATATTGAGAATAGTCGGCGGAGTCGTATCGACCACCGCCACCAATTGTGACGCACTGTTGGCGCTCAACCCCCGACTATCGCTGACCCGCAGGAAGATCGAATGGTTTCCCGGCGCCAGAGTGACCGTCGCCACAGCAGTCGTCGCAATCTGGAGTCCGCCGTCAAACCACTGGTAGCTGAGCTGATCTCCGTCGGGATCGCTGCCCGATCCCGTCAGGACGACCGGGCGGCCAGCCGCGGAGAGAGCCTCCTGCGGGGTGGGGATCGGCGCGACGCTGACTGTCGGCGGACGATTGGTGTCGTTGACCGTCAGAGCCAGGCTGCCCGCCACACTCAGATCACCGTCCGAGACCGTGATCGTGATCGTATACCGTCCCGCACTCTCATAGCCCGGATTGACGGTGACCGTGGCCGTGCCATTGCTATTGTCGAGCAACGAGACGAAACCGGGCGGCGCCGTCAACGCAAAGCTGAGCTGATCGCCATTCGCGTCATTCGCACTGACGGTGAAGCTGACCGGACTCCCCTCACTCGCCGACACCTCGGTCAGCGGCCCCAGCTGTGGGGCGATATTCGGCTCCTGAGTGAGCAGCCGAATCCGGTTGTTGTTCGAGTCGGCAAAGAGAATCTGGCTATCCGGAAGGACGATGATGTTGGTCGTGTACTGCACCTCATTGTAGGCCGTTCCCGGATTGACCAGGCTGATCTGGGCTGCGGTCGCCCGCCCGCCATCTCCTGAATATCCGGCCCCACCGGTTCCGGCAATCGTCGTCACCGTCCCGATCCGGTTCGCCGGGGCAACGATTCGCAGAACGCGGTGATTTCCATTGTTCATCACCAGCACGTTTCCAGACGAGTCGACAGCCAGATCGCGGGGCCGCGCGACCCCGCTGGCCGCATTGGCAATGACTGAAAAGATCGTTCCGCCGCTGGTATCCTGGCGCAGGATGCGGTCGTTCCGGGTATCGGCAATGTAGAGTCGATCACCCGCGATGGCAATCCCGGTCGCCATATTGGTCTCGAGGGGCTCCGGATCGGCGGTCCCGATCCCTCCACGGACACTGTCGATGAGGCCCGTCTGCTGATTGACGACCCGGATCAGTCCGTGCCCCTGATCAGCAATGTAGAGATTGCCGGCGCTGTCGAGCGCGACATCGCTCGGGAAGATGACCGCCTCGGCAGCGGGTCCGCCATCTCCTGTCACATCGACCCCGGGAGAGTCGTTGCGCCCGACCACATCCCTGATCTCACCGGGCGGGACGATGATCGACCGGGAACCACCGCGGGGAAAGAGAGTGACCGGACTGCTGCTCGTGTTGAGAAAGCGGATGTGCCCACTCCGCCGGCCAAGCAATGTGCCAGCCGGGCGGATCAGGGCGCCGTACTGAGAATCGACGATGTAGAGTCCGTTGCTGGTCGCCGCCAGCCCTCCCGGAGCAAGAAAGGCCGCTGTCGTGATCCGGTTGTCCTGCCGACCGGCTTCGACGCGGTGGTTGAGCGTCGCGATATGGCCCGGCTGCACCGTCATCCGCCAGGCGGTCCCGCCAAAGAGCGTCACCGGGGTCGTCCCCCGATTGACATAACGGAGCAGATTGACCGGCGTGGCGCTCGTATCGGAAATGAAGAGGTTGCCAAGGGCATCGACCGCCATCCCGGTCGGTCGCTGCAACTCACTGAAGGTTGCCGGGACATTGTCGAAGGGGCGGAGAGCGCCGCTGCCGGCAATCGTGTTGATCCCCCCGGACCTGACCGGCACCCCGGTGATGGTCACGGTCGTCCCGGTCAGATTGATGTACCGGACGCGCCGGTAGTCGTCATCGGGAAGGTAGATGCCGGAAGCGTCGGCCGCCAGGGTGATCCCCCGCAATTGGGTGCTTCCCGGAATATTCAGGTTAGCCGCAATCGCCAGCCCGCCGTCACCACACCTGGGCACCGCGACCTGATCACAACTGAGCAGCGAATTATCGCCGGCCACGACCGTCTTCAGACCACCCGCAGAGATCCGAACGATCTGCTGCGAGTTGCTGAGCGCCGCATAGATCACTCCCCCCGGACCAATCGCCACCCCAACCGGAAACTCAAGGTTAGTGGCGATCGTACTGATGATCTGCCCGGAATCGACCAGGCGAATCCGTCCCGGATTGAGCCGCGTATCTCCGGCCTCGGCAATGTAGAGATTGTCATTCTGATCGATCGTCACGTTGAGCGGATTGATCAGCCGGGCCGCATCCGCCAGGCCTCCATCACCATTGCCGCTCGGCGGATTCCCTCCGCCGGCATAGACGACCTCGGCCGGATTGTCGCTCCGCGAGTCGAGCTGGTAGACCAGCCGCCCGGCGCCGCCGGGACTGCTCGCCGTGTAGAAGAAGACCTGCCGCGAATTGACCGCCAGTCCGCGGGCCTCGGCGCGAACGGTATTGAAGAGCGTGACGACCCGGCCCGGCGTGACCGTTCTCCGTATCAGACTGAAGTTCTCTGTTCCCACATTGAGCACACGAATCGAGCTGGTCAACGGCGTCAACAGGTAGAGGGCATCCCCAGATGAATCGAGCGCCATTCCCGTGATCTGCCCAAGATCGACCTCCCGCGCCGGCAGACTCTCATTTCCAGTCCCTCCGCCAGCGAGGAGATTCATCGTGTTTGGTTCAATGGTGACCCGGGCAACCGTCACCGGCGCCGTGGTCGTATTGACGAAGCGCACCAGACCGACCCCATCCCGCTCGTCCAGCACATAGTATCCACGCCCCTTCGGATCGAGAAGCACCCCGATCGGCTGGCTCATCGCCGCCGTCAAAACCGGCACACTGATCCCCAGGCCACCGCCAGCGATCGTCGAGATCACGGTCCGGTTGCCAGGACCCGTCTGGAATGGCCCCAGGCGGGCCATCAAACCCGCCGGGGAGACCGCCAGCGCCATGGCTCCCACCAGACTAAGCGCCAGCAACACCGCCCCGTGCCATCCTGGCCGGCTCCACAAGCGTCGGGCACTGCCGGAGCCATCTTTGGCAATGCTCACCTTGCCAGCCCGGCCAGCTCTCCTGGCGACGGCTGAAAACTCTTGGTATGACGATTTACGAATAGACATTATTGACTCATTCACCCAATACAAGCAGGGCATCACTGCAGTTGCGGCCACTGCAGGTTCGCGAGGGTTTCACAATTATTTGCAGGCAGATCTGGCATATCCGAGCGCACAGATAGTTGGCTGTCTCCGGTCGATACCAGCTCGGATGTGTGTAGTTGGGGACATGAAGCCGCGGGGGACTCATCCAGCCATGTCTTTTGTGATCAATTAGTCTTCAGCAAGCAATTACTCTTCAGTAATCAATTGGTCTTCAGTAATCGATTGCTTGATCTGGCGGTTACGGGGACGGGGGATTCACCCGATAGGGGTTACCTGGATGCCGGATCACGGGGGTAGTGAACTTTGGACATCCCGCCATTACAAATTCATTCAACATTAATACTAATGAGAAGTCAAGAAGGCTTTTTGCTGAGGGCTATTTTGCCGGATGGAGGAGGAAGGTCTCGTACGAGATCCCGACAGTGATTCCCGTCCGCGCCGAGTCGCGATTGAGTCCGCGCATCCCCGCGACATCCCAGGTCAGTCCCGCCGCCCTGATGCGGGCGCCGATGCGCGCCGCGCCATCCGACTCAGTGCCGCGGGGGATGTTGCGACGGGTGTTGGCCCGTCCCTGCAGTTCACCCGCGAGGGTCAATCGATCCGACCAGCGGTAGGTCGCCGCAAGTCCATAGAGAAACATGTCGTTCTGCGTGAAAGGTTCCAGCGGGGCGGTGTAGATGCCCAGTCCGACATTGCCATAGACGCGAAGCCGACCAAAGGTCTTGCCGGCAATGATCGTCGAAAAGAGGTTGATCTGGTTGACGCCAATCCCGCGTGACTGATCCGAGTTGGGCATCTCGACGCCAAAGCGCGACCCGATCGCCGGCATCCGCTTCGTCTCGGCCCGCATCTTGATTTTGGTCGCCATGTAAAAATCACCAACTCCGCGGGTCGAATTGGTCGCCGGGGTCAGCCGAAGCGGAATGGCGCTCGGTCGATACTGCCGGTTGATGCTCAGAAAGTTCTGGATGACGCCACCGTACTCGACCTCGACATTGGGAGCGAGCCCCATGGTCAGCGAAACGACGCCAAGCCGGCTCAGATCTCCATTGAGTCCGGAGAGCGGGAAGTTGACATCCTGCTGAAAGTCGAGCCCAAGTTCAAATCTGATCGAACCGGGAGAGACGATCTCGATATCCTCCGTGATCAGCGGACGCTGCTGGGCCATGACCATCGTCCCACCCACCAATGTAAGGGCGGTCAGAATCAGCAGCCTGAAGATCGACAGAATTTTGCGCGACATTGTCAGTATTCACCCTCGCCAGCGACGGAAAGAACTCCGGCTCATTTGGACTATATATAATCAACCGCGGGGAGGCAAGGTTTGAACGCCGGCGCGGGTGGCCAGACCTGACTAGTAGTTTGCCACCGTGAAATTGATGGACGCTCTTTGAATTTGCGCTCGAATGGGTGAGAATCCTCGTCGGAGGATTCTCACGGATGCCGAAGAAAAAATACATCGTGAATCTCACAGATGCAGAACGTGAAGAGCTCCAGCAGCTACTGCGCTCAGGAAAACATCCGACCCGAAAAGTTACGCGAGCGCGGATCCTGCTCAAAGCTGCTGACGGTTCCACGGACGAAGAAATTGCTGCGGCGCTCGGCGTGGGTCGTGCGACGGTTGAACGCACACGAGAGAACTTCGTTGAGCGGAATCTGGAAGCTCTCAATGAACTGCCTCGCCCTGGCCAGAAGCCAAAGCTTGACACCAAAGCGAAGGCTCGTTTAATTGCCGAAGCCTGCAGCAAAGCCCCAGAAGGCCAGACGCACTGGACAATGCAGTTGCTTGCTGACCGATTGGTTGAGTTGAAGATCGTTGAGACAATCTCGGATGAGACTGTCCGACGAGCGCTAAAAAAAACGAACTCAAGCCGTGGTTGAAAGAGCAGTGGTGCATTCCGACAGTCAGTAGCGAATTCGTGGCAGCAATGGAAGAGACGCTGGACCTCTATGCCACGCCCTACGATCCGGAGCGCCCGAAAGTCAATTTTGATGAGTCAAATAAGCAACTCATTAAAGAGACGCGCGTGCCACTGCCGGCCCAGCCCGGCCAGCTTGCCCGATACGATTTTGAGTATGAACGCAATGGCACGCGCAACCTCTTTCTGTTTGTCGAGCCCCAAGCCGGATGGCGGCACGTCGAGGTTACTGAACGGCGCACGGCGCTCGATTTCGCACATCAGATGAAGTGGCTGGTGGACGAGCGCTATCCTGAGGCAACGGTCATCGAATTAACCTTGGATAATCTCAATACGCACAAGCCTGCTTCTCTCTACGAAGCTTTCGAGCCGGCGGAAGCAAGGCGCATCTTGAGAAAGATCAACTTTCATTACACCCCGAAGCACGGGAGTTGGCTCAATATGGCGGAGATTGAGCTCAGTATTTTGCAACGACAATGTCTCGACCGCCGCATCTCAGACGAGCAAGCTCTCAAACAAGAGATCGCCTCTTGGGAAGAGCGACGGAACGGGCAAAATGCCACAATTGACTGGCGATTTTCCCTGGATGACGCCAGAACCAAGCTGATGCGACTCTACCCATCAACTTCATAGTGGCGCACTACTAGTCCCACTGGTCCTTTCTACCCTGCCCGGCCTGTCAGTTAAGTTCATAACGCGATTACCCTGATCAGTCCAAATCAGTCCTGTCACTCTCGCCCCTCTCTCATAGACATATCAACTATGGTCAATTATTATTCCCCCTATGTCTATCATCGCTCCACAACAAAGTGAAAGACCTTGGACATTGGCTCTCGACGTCGGGACTTCGTCGGTACGTGCTGAACTCTACGACGCCGGAGCGCGTGTTCTCGAAGGGATCGAGGGGCGGACTCGCTACCAGATGACCGCGACTCCCGATGGCGGGGTTGAGATCGATGCCGACGAGCTGATCTCGATCATCGGTCAGACGATCGATCAGTGCCTGGCCCAGGCGCGCCAGGCGATCCCCACACTGGGTCCGGGAGACATCGCCGCGGTTGGCTACAGCAACTTCTGGCACGCCGTGCTCGGAGTCGATTCCGCAGGCAATGCGGTTACGCCGCTCTACAACTGGAGCGACACGCGCAGCGCTCTCTTTGCGCGGCAGTACGGCGCGGATCTCGGTCGTGAGCACGTTCATCAGCAGACCGGGGTCGTCCCGCACGCGAGCTACTATCCAGCCAAGATACTCTGGCTCCGGGCAAGCAACCC
>JBEAVZ010000435.1:0-12388 GCA_041160645.1 Acidobacteriota bacterium | reverse complement strand
CCGAGAGAGGATATATTATTGAGAGTATTTGATCATCGAACATATCTGAAGGAACCGCAGCGGATGGCGAGCAACGCAGTCTCGACCGGCGCTCAGAACTCGTCGAGTTCGAGCAACTGATCCGGGTCGTCGTAAGGGCGCACGGCGACTCGCGGCGGAACCTCGGCCGCCGGTGGAGCGCTTGGCGCTCCGGGCTGGCCAGTCCGGCCAATCTTTTCGATCAGGGGCGGCAACTCTTCCATGATCCTGGTCACCAACTGGCCCGTGATCTGGCGCGAGATGTCGACGGCCACGCGGTCAAGAAGTTCCGCGCGGAGAGCCGCGACCACTCTGCTCTCCATTCCGGCAATCTCACCGGCCAGGCGCACGCCAACCGCGGCGCTGACGCGCTCGGCAATCTCAGCGATGGTTGCCAACAGGTCAGGTACGGTGGAATCTGACGTGGCGACCGACTCAAATGGCGGAACGACGGGGAGCGGAGTCGGTTCGACCGGCGGCGCCGAGTGAAGAGGGGTGGCCGGTGGAAGTTCGAGCCATGAATCAGCTGCCCGCGCCGCCGGCGGGGCCACCAGCGCGCCAATCTCGAGGAGATCCTCTTCGGCGGTCGGCGTCGTCGCGCCCAGACCAGCCGTTCCCCGCCCGACCTGGCCGGGGTCGAGCAGGCTCTTCACTGTCGTAATCAGCGATCGAATCGATTGAAATGGCTTGGTGAGGTGGTGATCCGCACCGACCCGGCGTGCCCGTTCGGCATCATATGTCTCAAAACCCGGAACCAGCAGAACCACCGGGATGTTCTTCAACTCCGGGGTGTTCTTGATATAGGCACAGACATCGTAGCCATTCTTCCCCGGGATCGAAACATCGGCCATGACCAGGGCCGGGCGAAGATAATGGAGCAGGTTGATCGCCTCATCTCCACTGTCGACCGTGACCACGTCGACCCCCTCATCCGAGAAGGTCAGGGTGATGATCTTCTGTACGGTGACGCTGTCATCAATCAGTAATATTTTGTTGCCCACCTGGTCCTCCCCTGACGCTAGCGGATCTGCTCGACATTACTCAGTATAGTTTGCAGGAAGAGAAAGGCAATCGACTTCTGACTCGTCGCCGCAGGATCTGGTTAGCTGGCCCGGCACAAAAGTGGCAGAGGGGGCTCATTACCCATTTCCCGGCGGGAAATGCCGACCGGCATCCCCACGCCGGGCAGGTTGCGGCCCGTGACGCTCCTGCCCCGCGGAGGAACAGCGCTTACAGATCACCCTTCTTCTTCGTACTCTCCTTCTTGCGCCCCTTCTCATCCTGGCCTTCCGGCACATTCGTCGCCGGCGGCGGCGTCGCCCCCTCGGTCGTCAGTGGAGGAGTGTCGAGATTGATCTTCGTACTGGCCCGCACGGCGCGGGTCCCGGTCGAGCTGTTGACATCGGATGGACGAGCCTTGGCGTCTTTGTCTTCTTTCTCCTCGCCACTCTTGCTGAGCAGCACGCCATCCCTGGAGATGTCGAGGCCATTGTTGCCGAGGATCAGACTGAACTTGCCAATAAAACTGGGGCGGACCGGTGGCGGGTCATCATTGGCCGGCGTTGGCAGCGCCTTGCCAAGCTTCTCCAGGTAGTTCCGGCCGGGCTTGGAGAACTCACTGTTCGGAAAATCACGGACCAGTTTGGTAAAGTACTCGGCGGCCTCTTCCGGCTGCTCCTGCTCGATCAGCGAGACGCCGAGCAGATAGAGCGACTCATCGTAATAACTGAAGAAGGGGTACTGGTTGATGATATCGCGGAGCCGACTCTCGCCGGCCTTGTAGGCCTGGCGCGTGTTGATGTAGAAGCGCGCCACATCGAGTTCATGGAGACCAAGAACCTGCTGGACATCCTTCAGGTCACGCTCGATCGAAGGGCGCACCTGGGCGGTTTGACAGCTCTGGAGAGCGGCCTTCAACTGAAACTCGGCCTGCTTGGCCTTGCTGGCGTCACGGTTATAGGCCCCCATCTGGCGCATCAGCGCGTGGGCAATCTTGTGCTTGACGTCGCAAACCTTGGGGTGGGTGGGAAAATACTGGGCAAAATCCTTGTAACCGCCAATCGACTGCTCGAGGTTGCTCGTCCCACCTTCGAGGTAGAATGAATCGGCGATGGCCAGTTTGGCCAGCGGCAGGTATTCACTATCGGCGTAGGTGGTGATGACCACATTATAGAGAAGCCGCGCCTCGTCGTAGCGCCCCTTTCGCGCCTTCTGCGAGGCCTGCTCATAGAGCTCCTTGTCACGGCCCGGGACGGCGTTGTTCTCGCCAGCAACTCTGTTCTTGGCGCCACCACAGGCCGTCAGGAGAAGTCCAACCCCAACCAGCAGACAGGGGAGCAGGTGACGAAGAGCAAGGTGTCCTCGGTCAAACACTGTAAGCGAACATCTTTGGATCATAGTTTGGGAACACTCCTCGGTGACTTATCTTCTACCGCCAGTGGAACGATCCGCCGGGGGAGGCTTGTCGCCTTGCATAACTCAGCTCGTCAAATATATGGGTAACCACTCAGGAAAGCCCGTACGGGTCATCACCCACTACCGCTCTTTAATACTCGCTCTGGCCCACTGCTCTGGGGGTGGCGTCACTGACCGTGGATATTATTAACTAGTTGTCTAACTGTTAAACTGTTCAATAATTCAACTATCCACTGTCCAACTATCTGATCATCTTACCCAATTATCCAGTTATTCGATTATCTACTTATCAGGAGGGGGGCCGGCGTCGCCCCAATCTGTTCGGCCCGGATTAATTGCGCCCCGGCTCCGGTGGCGGGACGCCCGTGCTCAGGGTGACGCGGACCAGCTGGCCGGTCTTCACCACTGTCCCGGCGGCTGGCGACTGATCGGCCACCGCGCCGAAGGGGATCTGCTGGTGCGGAGCACGCCCTCTGACCTGCATGATCAGCCCGTTGCTCTCCAGCTCATCCTGGGCCACCGACTCCTTCAATGAGACAATATTGGGGACCTTGACCGTACGCCCGCGCAGTGACAGATAAAAGACTGCCAGCGCACTAAATCCAAAGAGCACGGTGAGCAGGAGTACCGTCAGAACGCTCTTCGCCGCAGATCGTGACGTCTGCGCGTCCCGAACTTGATCATCTCTCGTCTTGTTCATCAGTCGACGATACTAACACCCAAAAGCACGCCAAGTCTATATCCCGGCCATCGCCCAAACAGGGCGAACCGGCCGCTGGCCACCACCGGGGCGCTCCCCCCCAACCACCACGCCCTACTCTTCATCATGAATTGTCGTCAGTTTGATGATCTCGAACTTCCGGGCGCCGCTCGGCGCCTGCACCGTCACCTCGTCCCCCTCCTCTTTGTTGAGAAGACTCTTGCCAATCGGCGAAGAGGTCGAGATGAGCCCCTTTTCATAATCGGCCTCTTCGGGAGTGACCAGACGGTAGGTGACCTCAGCGCCACGATCGATGTCGCGCAGGATGAGAGTCGAGCCATATGAAGCCCGATCCCGCGGCAACTTGCTCAGGTCGATACTCGAGAGCTTGGCCAGCTGTTGCTGGAGCTGGCGAATGCGGGCGCGCACATAGTCCTGTCGCTCCCGGGCATACTTGTACTCAGAGTTCTCCGAAAGGTCACCCAGGGCGGCCGCCGTGCGGAGCGCCCGGGGGAGCTCGATCGTGAACTCATACTCGAGCTGCTTGAGCTCATTCAGAATCTTGTCTTTGCCCGATAATTCCTTTTCCTCAGCCACAAGTCTCCTTCCCTTCCCTGTTGCCAGGGCCGATCCTGCCGGCAATCAAATTCTCCGGGTTTCCGGGTCTCCAGGTCTCTGGCAAGTATTTAGCCTCTTCCCTTGGTCAACCATAGTTTCCGAACGCGGGCCAACAGAGGCCTGGCGCGGTACAAGCCGGCCGGAATCAAAAACAGGACTGCCGCAGTCCCGTCCATAAGGATCGACAATGCGGCAGTCTGTCAGGAAACTACCATATTTTCAGATCGGCTTCAATAATCCGATGAAAACCGATCGATCAGAGCTTGAGAATATCGACCAGCTCCTGCACGGCCGCCGCCGACTTATGGAGGGCCGCTCGCTCCTCAGTGGTCAGATTGATCTGGATGATCTCTTCGATCCCGTTCGCGCCAAGCTTGACCGGCACACCGACGAAGAGGCCATTGATTCCATACTCGCCCTCCAGATAGACGGCGCACGGAAGAATCTTCTTCTTGTCCTTGATGATCGCCTCGACCATTTCGACCGCTGCCGCCGATGGGGCATAGTAGGCCGAGCCGGTCTTGAGAAGGTTGACGATCTCCGCTCCGCCGCTGGCGGTGCGCTTGACGATCGCCTCGAGCTGATCCTTCGGCAGAAGCTCGGTCACCGGAATGCCGGCGCAGGTCGAATAGCGGGGCAGCGGAACCATGGTGTCGCCGTGACCGCCGAGCACAAAAGCCGTCACATTCTCGACCGAGACATTGAGGGCCTCGGCGAGGAAGCAGCGCATGCGGGCCGAGTCGAGCACTCCGGCCATCCCGATGACCCGATTCTTCGGGAAACCCGAACGCTTGAAGGCGACCTGGGTCATGGCATCGAGAGGGTTGGAGACAACGATGATGATCGCGTTGGGCGAAGTGCGCGCAATCTGCTCGGTGACGCTGCCGACAATGCCGGCATTGGTGTTGAGCAGGTCGTCACGGCTCATGCCGGGCTTGCGGGCAATACCGGAGGTGATGACCACGACATCGGAATCGGCGGTCGCCTTGTAGTCATTGGCCCCGACCAGCACACTGTCATAACCCTCGATCGGTCCAGCCTGGGCCAGATCGAGCGCCTTGCCCTGGGGCATCCCCTCGAGAATATCGACGAGAACCACATCCCCCAACTCTTTCGAGACGAGCCAGTGGGCGGCCGTCGCGCCCACATTGCCCGCTCCAACTACGGTAATCTTTTTACGAGCCATTTCTGTTTCTCCAGACTGTCGTTTTATTACATATTCTCGATAATGGCATTGGCAAACTCGCTGGTCTTCAGCTTGGTTGCCCCCTCCATCTGGCGCTCCAGGTCATAGGTGACCCGCTTCTGCGCAATGGTCTTGATGATGCCATTGATGATCAGGTCGCGCGCTTCTATCCAGCCGAGGTGCTCGAACATCATCACTCCCGAGAGGATGACTGACGAAGGGTTGATCACATCGAGTCCGGCATACTTGGGAGCCGTGCCGTGGGTTGCCTCAAAGACAGCGGCGTTGTCACCGATATTGGCGCCGGGAGCCATCCCGAGTCCGCCAACCTGGGCCGCACAAGCATCGGAGAGATAGTCTCCGTTGAGATTCGGAGTGGCGATCACCTGGTACTCATCAGGACGAAGGATCACCTGCTGGAACATCGCGTCGGCAATGCGGTCATTGATCAGAATCTTGCCGGCGGGCAGCTTGCCCTGGTGATCCTTCCAGAGCTCGTCCTCGGTGACGATCTGCTCGCGGAACTCCTCCTTGGCCAGCTGGTAGCCCCAGTCGCGGAAGGCCCCCTCGGTGAACTTCATGATGTTCCCCTTGTGGACCAGGGTGACGACCGTCTTCTGATGATCGATGGCGTACTGAATGGCGCGGCGCACCAGATTCTTCGTCCCGGTGATGGAGATCGGCTTGATGCCGATGCCCGAGTCGGCACTGATGTTGTAACCCCAGTCACTGAGAAAATCGATCAGTTTCCGGGCCCGGTCGGATCCTTCCTGAAACTCGATCCCCGAGTAGACATCCTCGGTATTCTCGCGGAAGATGACCACATCGAGCTTCTCCGGGTTGCGGACGGGTGAAGGAACACCATCAAAGTAGCGCACCGGGCGGACGCAGGCGTAGAGGTCAAGTTCCTGGCGGAGCGCCACATTGAGCGAGCGGATTCCACCCCCAACCGGGGTGGTCAGCGGGCCCTTGATGGCGACGACGAAATGCTGGATCGCCTCGAGGGTACCCTTCGGCAGCCACTCGTTGAACTGCTTGAACGCCTTCTCACCCGCGAAGATCTCGTACCAGACAATCCGCCGCTGCCCACCATAAGCCTTGGCCACGGCGGCATCGAAGACGCGCACCGAGGCTGCCCAGATATCGACACCAGTTCCGTCCCCTTCGATGAATGGAATCACCGGATTATCGGGAACATTGAGTTTGCCGCCCTGCACGGTGATTCGCTGACCATCCGTGGGCGTGGGAATTCCATTGAATACGGGCATAAGGACTCCTTCTACTCTCTGAGGATCATTGTGAGAATGGGGGGGGGGACAACCACGGCGTCCGAGCAAGCCGACCCCTCATCTCGATCCGGGAAATATTCCACCCACTCACTCCGGAGATGGAAGTCTGAGATTTTCAAGAACTGCTCCGACTCCATCAACAACAATGGGGGATGAGCAGGAAAATAAGATCCAAGCATAAAAGATTGGTCAGTCTAACAATGGCTCCGGGAGGTGTCAAGATTCCCGACCGGAAGAAAGGTCGGTGGCGGGCATTTGCCAGAGCAATCGCCGTTGTTCACCGGACAGCAGGGGGGATGGTCCAACCTGTCTCGCTTGTCTTAACAGCTGCCGGCGGCGGGACATTTTCTGGCGGAGGCCCCGGGGCTGATTGCCTGATCCGGTGGCGGTGGATATATTCGGGACGTGGAGAAAGAGATGACCGAGAGATGCGACTTGGCTTCAGCGGCACTGCAAAAGATCCGCGAATCGATAACCGCGCGGGCGCCGATCCCCGAAGCGGCGCTCGCCCAACTGCTCGACCTGACGATCAGCAGTGACGAGAGGGTCGCCCGGGCCGGCCTGCGCGCCCTCTTTCCGGGGCTGATCGAATGGCTCAACGACTCCTTCGCACCGGCGGCGGCCGACTACTACAACGAAATCTTCGTGCAGGCCATCGAGACCTGCCGGCGACGCCCGGAAGGGACCGCGCTCGACCGGCTGCTGGATCGCTTTGCTTTGCCGGACCGGAAGGCGCTCCGGCAGCGATTCGACCACCTCGGGAAAGCGCTGGAGCCGGACCTGCTCGACCCGGCCAGACTGCGCCGACTGATCGTCCTCTCGCGGGTGACGATCGGCGCCGATGTGGCGGTGACCAGCGTGCTGATCGATGGAGTTCGGCGGACTCTGCCCGACCCGCGGCGGCTCGAGGTGGTCATCATTGGTCCGGCCAAACTTGGTGAACTTTATGGTGGGGATCCCCAAATACGGATCCGCGAGGTGGCTTACCAGCGGGGAGGAACCCTCTTTGATCGTCTGCTGAGCTGGCGGGAGGTGGTCGCGGCGGTGGAGGGCGCGGTCTCCGGCCTCGCGCCGGATGAGTATCTGGTGATCGATCCCGACTCGCGGCTGACTCAGCTGGGTCTGCTTCCGGTGCTGGCGCCGCCAGCTGAGGCGCGTCGGTATCGATTCTTTCCGAGCCGGGTCTTCGCCGCGCCGCGCTGCTCCTCGCTGGGTCAGCTGGCCGCCGCCTGGACCGCCGGTCTGCGGGGCTCGACCGGGGATGCCCGCTCGTTTGTCGCCCTGCCGGAAAGTTTCCGACTGCTCGGTCGGAAGATCAACGATCGGTTGCGGGAGATGGGGGCGTCGCGGGTGGTCACCGTCAGCCTCGGAGTTGGCGGCAATGAGGAGAAGCGGCGCGGGGAGAAGTTTGAGATCGAACTGCTGCGTCGACTCGGTGAGGATTCCTGGGTGATCCTCGATCAGGGATTCACGGAAGCCGAAGAGCGACAGGTGGAGAGAGCCATCGCCCCGTGGCGTGGAACAGGGCTGCCGATCATCCCCCTCAACGAGCAGAATTTTGAGGATTTTACCCCTTCAGTCGAGAGTCCGCGGGGCATTTTGACGTGGCAGGGGGGAATCGGATCGCTGGCCGGCCTCATCGCGGCGAGCGATCAGTATGTCGGTTATGACTCATCCGGACAACACATTGCCGCGGCGCTGGATATTCCCGGCCTAACCTACTTCAACTCGACCAATCCGACCATCTTTGCCCAACGCTGGGCGCCCTTCAGCGACCAGAGCCAGGTCGACCGCGCCTAAAAAAACAGCCGGACTTTGTAGTCCGGCTGTTTTTTTGTTCAGGCGGGTCGCCTGTCTAGTTGCTGCTGGTAAATGAGATCTTCACGCCTGTTCGGCTGGTTCTCGAGGCATCGGCAACCTTGGTGGTGACAATGATATCGAGATCGGTCTTCCCGAGCAGCGCCGGGACGAGTCGCAGATCGATGAAGTCGTTGCCAGGCACTCCGGCAAGCGGTCCGGCCGCAACCGTGGTCACATCGCTCTCCCCGATCTTGACCGTCACGGAATTGGCGAAGCGCCACCCCGTTCCGAAAAGTCGCAGGAACTTCGGCGCCGCCTCAGTCCCGACGGCGCAGGGCGGATCGGTGTAGGTTACGGTCCCGTCGGCATTGAGCACTCCGCAGCGGGCGACCGCCGGGCCGCTGCCATCGTTGGACTTGGTAAAGAGTCCCGCGGCGGCCTTGAGAATCTTGACCCGCCCGCGTGCCTTATTGCCGGCATTGTCGATGACCACCTCGGCCAGATCGGCCTCCTCCAGATTATCAGGGACCAGCAGCGTAATCGACGACGCGGAGACTGAACTGAGCCTGGCCGGTTGACCGGCCACCGTCGCGCTCACTCCGCCAAGGGTGAAAGGCAGCTCACTGCCGCTGGCGGTAACCGTGGCGGCGGCGAGGTTGACTCCCTGCACAATGGCCAGCGAACCGGTGGCAACCACACCGCCATCGAAACTGGCCGCATTCAGCATGGTGATCGCCGGTGCGGCAGCGGTGAACGAAACAGCCGATTTGTTGCTGTCGGCGGTGCTGACGTTGGTCGCCGAGACGATTATCTCCTGATCAAGCTGGGCGGCCAGCTCAGAAACGAGCGTGACGTTGATCTGATCAAGCCCCGGAAAGTCAGGCTGGGGACCGACATAACTGGGCAGGAGCGTCTGGCTGCCAATCTTGACGGTCAGCGACTGCGCATTGCGGACGCCGGTCACATAGAGGACGAGCGTATTGAACTGGGAGGTGTTTCCAACATCACAAGGCGGCGCTGTCAGCGGAAAGGTAAGGCCATCCGGAGAGATCTGTCCACACTGGGCGGCCGCGCGGCCCTTTCCGTCACCGGTGACGGTGAAGACTCCGGGAGCGATGTTGACGACCTTGATCTTGCCGGACGAGACGATACCGTTATTGTTGATCGAATAATCGACCGCGTCAGCAGCGGCGACGTTGGGAGGAACGACGAGGTTGATCTGCCCCGGTGAGACATAGATCAGCTGCGAAGCAATCCCGGCGACCTTGACCGTCACCCCGTTCAACTCGAACGGCAGATTGGCGCTTGCGGCAGTCGCGGTAACCTGTGAGAGCTGGGTCCCAAAGATCGCGGCCAGGGAGCCACGCGCCACCTGGGTCGAGTCATAGCTGGCGGCATTGGCAATCTTTGGAACCTCACTGTTAGCGCCCGTCACCGGGCGGACCTGCGCCTGGAAGAGATCGGAGAGGATCGGTCCCGCGGGCAGCAGCGAACGTGATTCGAAACTGAAAGAGGCCAGATTGCCGGCGTTGTTGATGAACGCGTTGGTCCGATTTTCACGCTGATCCGCATACTGATCCGAGAGCGGCGTGAAGGTGAGCTGCGTAAACTTGCCCGTCGCGATATTGTAACGGAAGACCTCCCGACTGCCATCCCCGTTGTCGGTCGTCACGCTGCTCGTGGTGACCGGCGCAAGGTTGAGGATCGAGGAGAAGATGACGTGTGAACCAGACGAATTGAGGCTTGGGAAGAATCCAAAGTCGGTCTTCAGGAAATCGATCGTCGTCTGGTTGGTCAGCTGCTGGAAGCTTGGGGTCGCCCCGCTCAGATCGGCCAGGTAGATCTCACGCGTCTTATCGGAATTCTTGCCAGTGAAATCACCCGACGACTCGAAGACCATCTTCGTCCCGTCAAAGTTGAGCGGACGGGTGCTCGCGGCGAGGACGTTCTCCGGACCATTGATCGGGATCACCGAACGGGCATTGGTCTGCGTGACCTGGGTCACCGCGTTGACCGCATCGCCAAGCTTATGAATAAAGATCTCACCATTCAAGTCCGTATTCTTGTTGGCGCTCGCCCCCGGAAAGTTGAAACCGGAGAGGAAGGTGAGGACGCGCCCGTTGCCGCTCAGGTAGGGCGCGGCGTTGAACCCCCTCACCGCAAAGTTGGCGGTCGCGTCGATGTCCCGCGTCGCCGTCACCTGCGAGTACTGGCGGGTCGATTCCTGATAGACAAAGACCTCGGCATTCCCATCCGGCTCAGTGGCGTTCGGGCCCTCCTTCAGGGCGGCGAAGGCCGCCGGCCCGCCATCGATCGCATTGAAGAAGAAGCGCGTCGAGAGGAAAGCAATCGTCCGGCCATCATCGCTGATGGATGGCGCATAGTTGCTGGCGATCTCCTTCAGGACCTCATCCGTGAAGTTGGCCCCGGTGTTGGTGATGCGCCGGATGGTCGCCGTCGTCTGTCCGCGCGGGATCTCGGCCAGATAGATCTCGAAGTTGCCATCGGCATTGGTCGTCCCGCCGAGCGCCGCATTGGACATGAAGGCGATCCGGGTCCCATCTCCGCTGATCGCCGGGACAAAGTTGTCGACCTTGAGGAGAGTCTTGATCGTCTTGGTTCCGTCGGCGTTGTTGGTGGTCTCCTGGATGTTGGCCGTATCGGTAATCATGATCATCCGCTGGGAGTCGACTTCATAGATCCAGATCTCTGAATTACTGTCGATATTGCGCCCGTTGTAGTCATTGATCGACTCGAGAACCAGCCTTTTGCCATCATTGCTCGCCCCGCGGATGTAGGTTCCAATGACGTTGGTCGGGACTGGGAGGGGGAGGATCGTCACATCTTCCGTCGCCGCCTGTTGAGCCAACATACCCGGTGACCGCCCGAAGAAGAGGCCTGCCATAAGGATGATCGCCAGGATAAGGGATAACTTGAGGATTCTGTTCACGCGGTGAAGCTCCTTGACCGGGTGGTTGCCAAGATGGCCCCACTGACGGTTACTTGACTTTTGCATATTCGTATAAGACTGCGAATTATACCCAGCAAGCTTCGTCTTGTCGACTGGCAAAAGGGACTCCCGGCAAGACCGGGAGTCCGGAGGCAGGTTGAGCCGGCAGGTCCGGAAGCAGATCGATCCGGGAAGACCTCAGCCATTCAACTGTTCGACCAGCGCGGCGGGGGTGGTGACGGGCATCTGGCAATGGAAATTGCGGCAGACCCAGACCGTCGGCTGACCATCGATCGGCCGCCGGTCGGCCAGCAGACGCAGCGCCGGAGGCGCCGCCTCGGTGGGGCGGACGAGGGCGACTACTTTGCCGGGCAGGAAGCGTCCAAAGATGGCGCGGAGCAGCGCCTGACCGGCTGGCGAATCCGGATCGGCGACGAGCGCGATCTCATGTACCGGGGCAAGAAAGAGGTCGAGCGCGCCCAGCAGGTGGCCAAAGCCGGTCGGCATGCGCGGAGTCACTGCCGCCACCTGCCGCAGCAACCGCTCCGCCCGGTCGCGGTAGCGATCCTCGCCGGTGTAGAGCGACAACTTGAGCAGAACCTCGGCGGCCACCGAGTTTCCACTCGGGGTGGCATTATCGTAGTAGTCCTTGGAACGGGTGATCAGCTTTTCATGATCAACGCTGGTGAAGAAGAATCCCCCCTCTTCATCGTCATGATAGAGATCGATCATGGTGTCGGCGAGTTGACGGGCCTCCGCGAACCAGCGGGCGTCGAAGGTCGCCTGGTAGAGCGCCAGCAGGCCATCGATCAGGTCGGCATAGTCTTCGAGGTAGGCATTGAGACGGCTCTGGCCGTCCTTGTGGGTCCGCAGAAGTCGGCCATCCCGGCGCAGATTGGCGAGGACGAATTCGGCATTGCGGATGGCCACCTCGCGGTAGTCGGGGCGATCAAGACCCCGGGCGGCCTCGGCAAAACTTCTGAGCATGAGGCCATTCCAGGAGGTGAGCATCTTTTCGTCCCGCCCGGGCTTGACCCGCTCCTCACGGGCCGCGAAGAGGATCCGCCGCCCGCGCTCGAGGATCTCCCGCAACCGCTCCGGGTCGAGTTGCCGCTGCGTGGCGAACTGATCGAGCGGCTGATCGATATGCAGAATATTGTGATCCTCGAAGTTGCCCGCGGCGGTCACATCATAAAAGTTACAAAAGATCTCTCCCTCGGCAGGGCCCAGCAAGCGGAGGACCTCCTCCGGTTCCCAGACAAAGAAACGGCCCTCGACCCCCTCGCTGTCGGCGTCCTGGGTCGAATAGAAACCTCCGGAGGGATCGGTCATCTCCCGAATGACATAGTCGAGCGTCTCTTCGACGATCCGGCGGTAGAGGGGCTTGCCGGTCAGGAGCCAGGCATCGAGAT
>JBEAVZ010000092.1:0-6033 GCA_041160645.1 Acidobacteriota bacterium | reverse complement strand
ACGCCAACCGGGCCGTCTCGCTCTTTGCCGCGACGCTGCAGGCGGCGACCTTCAAGGTTGAAACGCTTCGCCAGCGCGCCGGTGACAACTTCATCACCGTGACCGAGCTGGCGGACACGATCGTCCGGCGCGAGAACCTCTCGTTCCGGGTCGCGCACCAGATCGTTGGCGCCTCGGTCCGGGCCGCCCTCGCCTCGGGCGGGGAGATCACCCACCAGATTCTTCAGGAAGCCTGCCGGCAGACGATCGGCCGCGAGATCGCCATGACGCCGGAGGAGCTGAAGACAACCCTCTCGCCGGAGAATTTCGTGGCGATCCGGACCGTCTTTGGCGGCACGGCGCCTGCGGAGACGCGGCGCGCTCTCGGCGTCGAACAGGGCTTCGCGGCGGAGGACGAGACCTGGTACGCGCAGGCGACGACGCGCCTTACGGAGGCCTCACGCAACCTGATTCGCGAGGTCGATGCCATTCTCGAATCCTGAGGCGATGGAGAGTTTGGCGAGTGGCAGAACTCGTCGTGATACTTGACCAGTGGGCCGAGTAATTCGGGTGTCAAAGTCGTCTTGACCACCCGCATTGCTCGGCCCACTCACGTATTTACTTTGACGTGGTCTGTCACACTGGCTGCAAGTAATTACCTCTCCATTACTGCCGCGCGGATACATTAGAAGGGCGACTGTCTCGCGCGCGCCATTTTACGCTCCCGGGCCTCAGGTCCCTGGTGTCTTGCACATCTGCGGGCGCACGTCTCCGCTACAATCCAAACCTTTCCGCTATCCATTTCAGACCTCAGGATGTACGATATTCCGGCAATGAAAAGAGATTCACAACTTCAGACCCGACTGACCATCTTCGGGGTAGCGATGTCGATCTTCATGGCGGCGCTGGAGGGGACGGTTGTCGGCACAGCCATGCCGACCGTTATCGCCAGTCTGGGCGGCATCGAGATCTATAGCTGGGTCTTTGCGGCCTACATTCTGGCGGCGACGGTCATGACCCCGATCTGGGGAAAGATGGCCGATCTGATCGGCCGGCGGCCGGCAATGTTCGGTGGGCTGGCGCTCTTCATTCTTGGCTCGGCGCTCTCGGGGCTCGCGCAGTCGATGCCGCAGCTGATTGCTTTTCGCGTCATCCAGGGGCTGGGCTCGGCGGCGCTCTTCCCGGTCGGAATGACGATCGTCGCCGATCTGCTCTCGCTCGAGCAGCGGGCCAAACTGATTGGCATCTTCAGCGGGATGTGGGGGATCGCGAGCCTCTTCGGGCCGCTCGTCGGCGGCTACCTGACGACCTATGTGACGTGGCGGTGGTGCTTCTACCTGATCCTGCCCTTCGGCATGCTTTCGGGAGTGTTGATCTGGCTGAACTATGAGGAGCGGTTCGAGCGGCGGCGCGACCTGAAGCTCGATTACTGGGGAACGCTGACGGTGACCTGCGCGCTGCTGCTCCTGCTGCTGCTGGTCGAGCGCGGAGCCGGTTTTCCGGCGTCGTTCATCGGGGGTGGAGTGGCGCTCTGCCTGGCGCTCTTCGTCGTCTTCATTGGCATCGAGCGGCAGCATCCGGATCCGCTGATTCCGCTCGGGCTCTTCGAGAACCGGATGATCGTCATGACGATCGTCCATGGCCTCTTCGCGATGATGGCGCTGATCGGGACGATGTCGTTCCTGCCGCTCTTCGTCCAGGCGGTGATGGGGACGGACGCGGCGGAGGCGGGAAAGATCCTCATTCCATTCATCATTCCGTGGGTGGTGACTTCGATCATCGGCGGTCGGCTGATTCTTCGTTTTGGATACCGGCCACTGGCGCTGATTGGCATGGGGTGCATGCTCTTTGGCGCGGCGCGGCTGGCGCAGGTCTCGACGGCGACGACGCGTGGCGAGCTCTCCTTTGACATCATCTTTCTGGGGATGGGGGGAGGACTGACGATCGCGACGATGATGATCGCCGCGCAGCACGCGGTGCCGCGGCAGCGGATTGGGGTGACGACGGCGACGGTCCAGTTCGCGCGGAGCATCGGCTCGGCGGTCGGAACGGCGGCGATGGGCGCGCTGATGAGCTGGCGGCTGCGCGATCTGCTGGGCAGCGCCCCGGCGGAGATCGCCCACCTCGCCAATCAGACCGAGATCGGCAGCATCGTCCGGCCCGAGACCCGGGTCAACCTCTCGGTGGATGCCCAGGCCTTTCTGCAGCGGGCCCTCGCGGGCTCACTCCGCTGGTCGTTCATCTTTGTGCTGGTGACGGTGATTGTCGCGACGGTGATTGCGCTCTTCATTCCCGGGGGCAGCGCGCACGAGCTGGCGCACGAAGATCATCAGTAGTGAGCAAGCCCCAGGCCAGGGGCTTCGCCAACCCGGACCAGACCATCTTCAAGATTGATCCCGCCGGCGGCCACATCTTCGAGCAGATCGATGTGGCCATCGAGATCGGCGTAGACGACATTGCGCAGCCCGAGGGCGAGGTGGGCGGCGGCGGCCATCGAGACGCGTGATTCGTCCATGCAGCCAAACATGACGCCGATGCCCCGGGCGGCGGCGACGGCATTGCACTTCAGCGCGCCGGTGATTCCACCGGTCTTCATCAGCTTCAGATTGACGAGCGGCGCGGGCGTGGTCGCGACGTCGGCGGCGTCGAGGATCGACTCATCAGCCATGACCGGCAACGGTGAGCGGGCGCAGAGCCGGGCGAGCGCCGCGTGATCATCCGCCGGCACCGGCTGTTCGATGAAGGCGCAACGGCAGTCGGCGACGGCGTCGAGCAGGCGGAGCGTCTGCGCGACATCGTAGCCCTGGTTGGCGTCGAGCGTCAGGGTCACCTCTGGGCCGGCCAGCTGGCGGATCGCGCGGATCCGCGCGATGTCTTCGTCAAGATCGACTCCGCACTTGATCTTCAGGGCACGGAAGCCGGCGGCGAGGAACTCGGTCGTCCGGGAAAGGTTCTTTTCGAGCGGTTCGATGCTCAGCGTCATCGTGGTCGGCAGGCCGCGGCGCGCGCCCCCAAACAGATCAGCGAGCGGCAGTCCGAGCAGCTGGCCAAAGAGATCATAGAGCGCAATATCGACCGCGGCGAGCGCCGCCGGCTGCCGCGGCGCCAGCTGCCGCAGCTCCTCCCAGATCGACTCGATCCGCCGCGCGTCGCGGCCAAGGAGCGGTGGGCTGAAGACCGTGCGGAGCGTCTCTTCGACCATCTCCGGAGACTCGCCGGTCACGTGCTCATCGGGCGCGGCGCATCCCCAGCCGACCAGCCCGTTAGCAAGCCGGATCCGGACGATGATGTTTGGCGCCGTCTCGACGCCACCGTAGGCGACGACCGAGGGGTGGCGCAAGGGGAAGTCGTGGCGGGCAATCTCGACTGCAACGATGTGTGGATTATCGATCGGCATCAGGCGACCAACCGTCGGCGCAGGGCGCGCATGGCCAGCTCGGTCATGAGCATCGAACTGAGGATGACGTAGGGTATTTCAAGCAGCATCCGGACAGTGAACCGCCCGGCCATCAATTCGCGCGCGACATCGACCACCGCTGTCACCGGCACCACCCAGGCCAGCCACTGAACATACTCCGGCAGACTGGCGAGCGGAAAGAAGGTGCCCGAGATCCAGAAGTAGGAGAAGACGACCGCAAAAAAGAAGTTATAGTGGTTGATGTCGTGAATTCGCGCCGTGACCAGCAGTGAGAGTGCCGAGAGCCAGAAGGCTCCCAGGACCAGAACCAGCGGCACCAGCAGCCCCCACGGCGAGAGAACGGCGCCAAAGGCCCAGAGGACCCCAAGAACGATCAGGCCATCGAAGAGCGCCTTGGTCGTTCCCCAGGCAATCTCGCCCAGCGCGAGACTCTCCGCCTCGACCGGCGTGCAGAGAATCGCATCGAAGGTCGACTGGTAGACCATCCGAAAATAGGCGGCATAGGTGCACTCGAGGAGCGCCCGCAGCAGCGCAGCAAACGCGAGCACCCCGGCCCCGACAAAGGTCAGGTACGGAACCCCCATCACCTCCCCGGCGATCAGCGAGCCGATGCCCATCCCGAAACCGATGACGCTGAAGATCGGATCGAAGAGCGGCGCGATGATCTCCGTCCGCCAGAGGCGGATATAGACGTCAAAATTCCGGCGCCAGACGCGCGCCGCATCTCCAATATTGGCGTGGCTCAGTGCAATCATAGGTTGGTTATCAGGTCAGTCGCTCACGATCGGTGAGCCGCATGAAGACATCTTCCAGATTTGAGGGGCGCAGGTAGGTCTCACAATCTTCAAAGTCCCTGATGAGCGGCGCGAGCTGCTCGACCGCGCCGGCATAGTAGTGGTGGGACGCGCCATGGCGCTCGGCGATCACTCCAGTGCCGCCATCGCGCAGCTCGCGATCGACCGCACCGCGCACTTCAAGGACCATCTTCAGCGCGTACTGCTCGATCAGCTCACGAGGTTTGCCGCTGACCAGAATATGGCCATGGTCGATGATCATGAGGCGGTCACAGAGCTTCTCGGCTTCGTCCATATAGTGCGTCGAGAGGATGATCGTTAGCCCCTGCTGGCGCAGCTCGCGCAGCTTGTCCCAGATTGCCAGGCGGACGTGCGGATCGAGCCCGGTCGTCGGTTCATCGAGAATGAGGATCGTCGGGTCGTTGATCAGCGCACGGGCGATCATCAGCCGCCGCTTCATTCCCCCGGAGAGGGTATCGATGCGGACATCCCGCTTCTCTTCCAGTTCGACAAAGGCGATCAGCCGCTCGGCCCGGGCGGCGGCTTCCGACGCCGGAATGCGAAAATAGCGCGCATAGACCAGCAGGTTCTCACGAACGGTGATGTCCGGATCGAGATTGTTCTCCTGCGGCACGATCCCGACCCGCGCGCGGATCGTCCGCGCCTCGCCATTCACATCGTGTCCAACGACCTGGAGGCGGCCAGCGGTGAGCGGCGAGCGGCAGTAGATCATCCGCATAAGGGTCGACTTCCCCGCTCCGTTCGGTCCCAGCAATCCGAAGGCCTCCCCGTAAGCGACATTGAAACTGATCTGATCGACCGCGGTCAGGTCTCCATAGCGCTTGACGACTTCGCGGGCTTCGATCGCGGAGGGGGCATGATGGCTGATTTGCTGATCTGTTTGCATGGGTCTTTATTCAATTTAATGATTTAAGCAAACTCTATTTTTGCCACAAGGCCGATCGATAAATCAAGCAGGCCTCACGTCGATATTCTTCTCAAGTCAGCTTGACAGAATGGGGTCCGATGCATATTATTCGTTTTTACTTGCGGATGTGGCGGAATTGGTAGACGCGCAGCGCTCAGGACGCTGTGGGAGCAATCTCGTGGAGGTTCGAGTCCTCTCATCCGCATTAGTGATCTGAATGGCGACCGGCGACGGTCGCCTTTTCAGTTTTTATCAAGTCGTATCGCTTCATCATCGATGCTTGCAAGCAGGACAGCGCGATGGCCAATGACAACAATCCGGATAGTGAACCTACCTTGTCACGACCAGTGACTCCGTACGCGGCGTTGCATGAGCGGGACTTTCTCTACTTTCTGATCGGACATATCCTCTCGGTGCTCGGCGTGCAGATGCAGACGGTGGCGATCGGCTGGCAGCTCTATGAAAAGACGGGCTCGGCTTGGCCACTGGGGCTGGTGGGGCTGATCATGGCAGTGCCGATGATCGGGCTGGCGCCGATTGCCGGGCAGACAGCGGACCATTTCGACCGGCGCAAGGTGCTGATGGGCGCGACCTGGGTGGCCGTGCTCAGCTCACTGGGACTGGCCCTCGTCTCGGTGCGGGGAGAGGGGCTCTTCTGGATCTATTTCTGCTTATTTGGCAGTGGCCTGGCGCGGGCGTTCCAGGGGCCGGCCCGTTCATCGCTGATGCCCTTGCTGGTGCCGCGTGAAATATTCGTCAATTCGGTCACCTGGGCGGTGAGCGGCTTCGAGCTGGCCTCGATGATTGGACCGGCGCTCGGCGGATTGCTGATCGCGGTCTTTGGCGGGGCGACCTGGGTCTATCTGCTCTGCGCCTTCGGAAGCCTCTGCTATCTGGTTATGCTGGGGGCGATG
>JBEAVZ010000395.1:0-2507 GCA_041160645.1 Acidobacteriota bacterium | reverse complement strand
CCTGGTGGAAGAAGTGTGACTACCGCTATCCACTGCCGGATAAGCCGGCGAACGCCCTTGAGGAGTTTCTCTTCTTCTGGCGCGTCGTTGCCAGGTATGAGGTGATCCACTCCCACTTTGGGATCATGTTCTCCGAGACAGGCTGGGAGCTGCCCCTGCTGAAGAAGATGGGGCGAAAGATTGTCGTTCACTACCGTGGCTGCGAGGCACGTGATCCGGCGCTCAACCAGCAGCTCCATCCGCAATCGAACATCTGTCAGGATTGTGATTACAAGGGTTCGGTCTGTCGTGATGGTCGGAAAAGGATGGAGATCTCCCAGAAGTTTGGCGATGAGTTCCTGGTGACGACCCCGGACATGAAGGATTTCCAGCCGGAGGCGCTCCACTTTCCCTTCTTTCTGCCGGAGATCGACTATGAGAAGTACAAGGCGCTCGAAGAGCTGCCAGCCGATCAACCGTTCCGGATCGTCCACGTCACCAATCACCCGGGAATCGAGGGGACACGCCATATTCAGGCCGCGATCGACCGACTCAAAAGCCGTGGTTACGCGATCGATTTCCAGTTTCTGCGCGGAGTCTCGCCCGAAAGGGCGCTCGAGGCCTATCGTGATGCCCATCTGAGTATCGGAAAGATGAAGATGGGCTATTACGCCAACGCCCAGATCGAGAGCATGTATCTGGGCGTGCCGGCCATCACTTATGTCCGACCGGAGTTCATGACCCCCGAACTCGAGAGTTCAGGACTCATCTTTTCAACGCTGGAGCGCCTCGAAGAGACCATCGAGTACTACTTCACCCATCCGGAGGCGCTCGCCCAAAAGCGAGCCCGCGCGCGAAGCTCCATCCTTGAACTGCACAGCGAAGAGAGACTGACCACCCTGCTGATGCAGGTCTATGGCATGAAAGCGCCAGCAAAGAATGGATTGCCCGCCCCGGCTGAGAAGCGGGTCCCGCGAGTCCTCTTCATCGGCAACACCGCCAACAACGCCTACTACAATGCCAAGTTTCTGCGGCGCAGTGGCGCGGCCGAGGTTGATGTTCTCTGCAATGATGACTACTGGATCATGTCTACCCCCGAATGGGAGGAGGCTGATTTCAAGGGCATGGTTGACCACCACTTCTACCCGGATTGGAAGAGTGTCGATCTGCGCGGCTACGAGCGACCGCGCTGGTTTGCGCAGGGAACCTACCGGACCGCCGTCGAATATCTGACTGCCTATCGCCAGGGCGATTCGCGCCGGGCTGCTCTGCTCTGGAAGGAACTCGAACTGGAGCGCCAGATGGCCAATGCCAAGGCCCTCAAATCAAAAAGAGAGCAGTCGCGCCTTACCTGGCGCTGGCGACTCCATCTCCTGCGGACTCTGCTGACCGGCAATCTGTGGGATCGCCTCTTTGTCTCGCCGCTCAGCGAAGACTTCATCCGCCACTGCGAAGCGCTGACTGAAAGGTTCAGGCAGCGCTTTCCCGACCGCCCGGACAGCCTGACCGTCGATGAACTCTCCGCCTACCAGGACAAGATCAAGTTTCTGGTCGAGCTGCTTCCGCATTACGATATCATCCAGGCCTATGCGGTTGAGCCGATCCTTCCGCTGCTTGCTGACTTCCATCCCTACATCGGTTTTGAACATGGGACGCTGCGCGACGCGCCGGAGGCCAATTGGGACTTCAAAGGCCCATTCTACCCAAATCGAATCGGCCGTCTGACCGCTCTTGGATATGCGCTGGCCGATCACGTCTTCGTCACCAACGAGGATTGCATCAGCAGCGCGAAACGGCTCGATCTGAAATCTTATAGCCTCATCCCCCACCCGGTCGATGAGCAGGAGGGGTTCTTTCCCACCGACGAGTTCCGTTCCCAGCTGCTGGCCGAGATGAAGGCTGAGGTAGTCTTTCTCTGCCCGATCCGTCACGACTGGGTCGACAAGGGGACCGATGTCTATATCCGAATTCTCCCGCGCCTGCGGCAGCTGATCGGACGTCCTTTCAAGGTCGTCTTCACGATGTGGGGGCGGGAAATAGAGGCGAGCAAGGCTCTCATCCGCGAACTAGGCTGCGAGGATCTCGTCGAATGGCAGGGTCCATTTGGGAGAGTCAGTTTTGTGCGCATGCTGGCCTCGGTCGATCTGGTCTTTGATCAGCTCGTCTATTCCGCCTTCAGTGGTCTGACACCGCGGGCGATGGCCTGTGGAACTCCGGTCATCTCCGGATATGATCCAGCTGATCACACCGCCTTTTTTGCTGAGCCGGCGCCGGTTCTTATCGCCCGCACGGAAGATGAGATCGTCGCCGAGGTCATGCGGGCGCTCGAACCTGGCTTCCGGGAAAGTTACCGGAAGACGGCGCGCGCGTGGATCGAAAAGTACCACAGCTCGGAGCTGGTAGTTGCCGAATTGACGAGTGCCTACCGCAAGGTTCTCCCGGCGCCCCGGAGCCACTAAATAGAGCAGGCCGCCGCCCCGGAACCAGACCTGCCTTAGTCTGGCTCCCGGGGCAGCGGCCACGTGAGT
>JBEAVZ010000345.1:0-4895 GCA_041160645.1 Acidobacteriota bacterium | reverse complement strand
CACTCTCCCCTTGATGGCGAAACTGATAGTGAACGAGTAATGAATTTACGGTATTTCCTGGCACCTGAATAGTTTTAATAATGGTCTCCTCTCCCACCTTCCCTGTCCTGAAGCGAAGTATCACGGATAGAATAAGGATCCGCAAAAGTCACGACGCGCATCGATGATCGTGAAACATTGGGTGAGGGCAGCAGCATGCTTATTCTTTTTCTGACAGTTTCGCTCTTTATCATCCTCGGGCTTGGATTCTACGTACTGGTCTCGGCCCCCCACCGCCGTGTCAACCGAATCTTCGCCGTCTTCAATCTCTCCATGATCCTCTGGGTGCTGAAGGATCTGCTCTTCTGGGGATTTCCCGCGGCCGGTCTGAGTGTGGAAGGCTGGGCGAAGAGCAGTTTCCTGGTTGCCGCGCTGTTACAGATTGCATTTCTGCTCTTCGCCGAGGTTTTTCCTGACAGCAGCCCCATTCGTTGGGGGAGGATATGGCTCAAGTCTCTGCCACTGCTCACGGCTTTGTTCCTGGTTTTCGACAACCGGGGCTGGCAATCGATTAGTCATGACGTCAATGGGCTGAAGATCGAGCTGAGCTGGGTCGCCTACCTTTTCGGAGCGGCCAATTATGGCGCCCTGATCGCCGGCCTGGTGCAGTTGAGCCGGAAGAGAGAGGCCCACCGTGGGACGATCCTCGAGATTCAGCTCAATCTGATCATGGTGGCCGTCGGGCTGACGGGGGTGCTGCTGCTGCTTGGCGGGAATCTGCTGCCGATGTTCGGTCGATATGAGGTGCTGCCCTACAGCTCCGGGTTCATTGTGGTCGGCTCACTTATCTACACATACGCCATCAGCAACTTCAGACTCTTCTGGCTGCCGACCGGGCTTGATCAGCTGCAACTCTTTCCGTTGACATACAAACTGGCGATCGTCGTCACCGGGCTGGGCTACGTGGGACTGGTGACCGTTCAGTGGCCGATCGCGTGGTGGGCATTGCAGACCGGGCCGCCGGACTGGACCAGATACATCGTCTTCAGCAGTATCGCCGTCATGCTCCCCTCGCTGGTCCTGGTCCTGGTGATTGTCCGCCTGCTCTCCCGTCCGCTCCGGGAGCTGACCGAACTGGCGCTGGACGTCTCGCGCGGCAATTATGGCGCAGAATCACGCCTGACCAGCAACGATGAGCTTGGGGTGCTGGCCAACAGCTTCAACACCATGAGTCGGAAGATGGCGGACGACATCGCGCAATTGAAGGCGATCAATCAGGCCATGATCCGCTCCGAGAAACTGGCGACCGCCGGATCACTTGCCACCAGTGTCGCGCACGAGGTGAACAACCCCCTCGCCTCGATCTCCTCTCTGGTACAGTCACTGCTGATTGGCGAAGAGAATGAGAGCAACCGGCAGACCCTCCGGACGATCCTCAGTCAGATCACCCGTATCTCCTCGGTGCTGCGTGACCTGATGGATTTTGCCCGTCCGAAGACTCCTGACCCACGACCGACCGACATCAATCAGTTGATTTTGAAGAGCATCGAGCTCGCGCTCTACGATAAGCGCTTCAAGCGGTTACGCATCGAGACCAATCTCGACTCGCGGATGCCGCGGCTGCGGCTCGACGAGGATCGGTTCCAGCAGGTGCTCCTCAATCTGCTTCTCAACGCCCGCGATGCGATCACGGAGACGCGGGAGGATGGAATGATTCTCATCACGACAGCAGTCGGTGGCGGACTGGTGGCGATCGAGATCGTCGATAATGGGAGCGGAATTCCGAGCGGTAATCTCCCGCGCATCTTCGATCCATTCTTTACGACCAAGGCAAAGGGACAAGGGACCGGCCTGGGTCTGGCGGTCTGCCTAAACATCGTCACCGCGCTTGGTGGAACGATCGAGGCGGCGAACCGACCGCGTGGTGCGGTCTTTACAATTACATTTCCAGCGCCAGAGAGCAGTGATCAACAATGAACTCTAACAACACTATCCTGATCGTCGAAGACGAAGATATCATGCGCGGGATTCTCTCCCAGCTGATGCGCAACGCTGGCTTTCGGGTCATCGAGTCCTCGACCGCCGAGAACGCCCTGGAGATATTTGCGGGCGAGAACCCGGCCCTGACGATCACCGATATCGAATTGGGCGGGATGACGGGGATCGACCTGCTGGACCGGATCAAGCAGGTCGACAATGAGGCGATGGTGGTCATGATCACGGCCTACTCATCGGTGGAGACGGCGATCGCGGCGTTGCGCAAAGGAGCCTACGACTACATCACCAAACCATTCATCAACGAGGATATTCTGCAGACAGCCCGCAATGCCCTCCGGCAGCGGGATCTTTTCCGCGAGAACCGCTACCTGCGTCGCGAGTTGCGCCAGAAGTATCAGTTCGAGAATATTATTGGGCGATCGGATGCCCTGACCAATATCTTCAAGCTGGTCGAGAAGATCGCCAATACCCACAGCAGCGTCCTCATCCACGGTGAGTCGGGCGCGGGAAAGGAGCTGATCGCCAAGGCCATTCACTACAGCTCAGTGCGGGCGGACCAACCCTTTATCGCCATCAACTGCGCCGCGCTGCCCGAGACCCTGCTCGAGTCGGAGCTGTTTGGATATGTGAAAGGCGCCTTTACCGGAGCCCATGCCGGCAAGATTGGCCTGTTCAAGGCTGCCGACGGGGGAACACTCTTCCTCGACGAGATCAGTGAAATGCCGCCGAGCCTCCAGGTCAAGCTGCTGCGTGCGCTGCAGGAGCGTGAATTCATCCCCCTTGGTTCAACCAAGTCGGTCACCTTCGATGCCCGTCTGATTGCCGCGACCAATCGCAACCTCGAGGAGGAGATTCTGGCGCAGCGATTTCGGGAGGACCTCTTCTACCGCCTGAGTGTCTTCAATCTGCAGGTTCCGCCACTGCGGGAGCGGCGCGAGGACATTCCACTTCTCGTCAGGTACTTTGTCGAGAAGCACTGCCGCGGTCTCAACCTGCCGCCAAAGACGGTCAGCGATGAGGCCATGCAGGCGATGATCAACTATGAATGGCGGGGGAATGTCCGTGAACTCCAAAACGCTATCGAGCGTTCGGTGACGCTCAGCGATGACCAGATCGAGGTTGTCCACCTCCCGCAGAAGGTTCGCGAAGCAACGCCAATCACCCACGACCTGACCGGACAGACATTGACGCTCGAGGAGCTCGAAAAAAGATATATCGTCGAGACGCTGAGCCGGGTTCACGATGACAAGGGGCAGGCGGCGGCCCTCCTCGGAATCGATCTCTCGACACTTTATAGAAAGCTGAAGCGGTATGGGTATTAAATATACGCAGTTCCCGCCCGGACAGGCCTGGTGCGAGCGCTTGCCTGGCACGCCGCGCGAGCAGTTCGATCGCGGAGATTGACCAGCGATTGGCCACCTTTGATCTGGTCCGGAGAGCTCGCCGTCAGATAAATTTTTATCGCCATCCGCAAAATTGCCGTTGCCAGAGCGTCAACATGGGTGGAAGCAGGCGCTTCCAGAATGTGTGAGTTTCGCGTGCGGCATGCGTTTGGTGACAGGCGTTGCCGCCCTTTTTTTATCCAGCCACCGCCACTCCTCACCTGTCCGCTCATTGCGCAATCCTGTCTGGTAAAGGTAATCTTATTGCTATTTTTGAGCGTATCCCTTCCGGCTGTCTCCGGGCCAGCTGTCTCCAGGCCAGCTGTCTCCAGGTCAACTGTCTTTGGATCAACTGTCACTTGGCCAGTTATCCACAGCTTGGAGTCCTGAAGACGGGCATCAAGGGGGCGTTTCAGACTCCGCACGCAACTCGGTCAGCGTGAAGAGGGGCCCTTTGAAATGGCCCGCGACGAAAGACGAGTCATAAGCGGTTTTAGACAGTTTTAAGAGACGCCTTTCGGCGAACATATTGATAACTACATTAAAGATTAAAGGAGTTCTTCGTGGAATCGTCGTTAAAAAAAGTTACGCGAGCTCTGCTCAGTGTCTCAGACAAGACCGGCATCGTCGATTTTGCCCGGAAGCTGGCCGATCATGGGATCGACCTCATCTCAACGGGTGGAACATCCAATCTGCTTCGCCAGCATGGCCTGGTGGTGCGTGACATCGCGGAGCTGACCGGTTTTCCGGAGATGCTCGATGGACGGGTCAAGACGCTGCACCCGAAGGTTCATGGCGGATTGCTGGGCATCCGGGACAATGCCGAACATCAGGCAAAGATGAGCGAGCACGCGATTGTGCCGATCGATATGGTCGTCGTCAACCTCTATCCCTTTCGACAGACAATCCAGAAACCCGGGGTGACACTTGAAGAGGCGATCGAGAACATCGATATCGGCGGTCCGGCCATGATCCGTTCCGGATCGAAGAATCACCACGACGTCGCCGTGGTCGTTGATCCGGCAGACTATGGGAGAATCGCGGCGGCGCTCGACGCCCACGGCGGATCATTACCACACGCGCTGCGCTTTGAGTTGGCCCAGCAGGCCTTCCAGCATACGGCCGCCTACGATGCCGAGATCGCCCGTTATCTCGCTGCTCAGCTCACCCATCCGGCCGGAAGCGCCGCGACGACCGGACTTCCACCGCGGATCGACCTCGCCCTCGAGAAGTCGGCGGATCTCCGTTATGGTGAAAATCCGCACCAGAAGGCCGGACTCTATCGCCTCGCCGGAACAGGTGAGCGCGGAATTGCCACGGCGGAGCAGCTGCAGGGAAAAGAGCTCTCCTACAACAACCTTCTCGACAGCGATGCCGCCTGGGAGCTGGTTCTCGAAATCCACCGGATGCATCTTGCCGAGTCGCGAGCCGCTGGGGCGATCGCCCCGCATGACCTGCCAGTGACCTGCGCCATCATCAAGCATACCAACCCGTGTGGAGTTGGCATCGCGGCGACCGCGGCCGCGGCCTTTCTGA
>JBEAVZ010000341.1:0-3361 GCA_041160645.1 Acidobacteriota bacterium | reverse complement strand
ACGAGATCGAACTGACGCCACCAGACGAGGCTCCGGCGGCAGCGACTCCACCCCTCCCCAAGCCGCTCCAGGCGGCCCGGTCGTCGAGACCATCCACCCCTTCTCAATTGAGCGTTCGAGTAAAGCAGTTCATCTTCGGAACAGTGATCGCTATCTCCCTGACCCTCTTTGGAATGGGGGCACTGGCCTACATTAAACGCCAGCAGAATGTCAGACTGCAGCAGGAGATCTCCCAGCTCACTGCCAAGAAGCAGACCCAGATCAACCGCCATCGCCAGAGGCTCGAGGAGCTGCGGAAGAGGCTGGAAGTGCAACCCGCCGACAAACCAGCGCAGAAGACGAGAGTCAGCACACTCGAGGAGCAGCTTGCCCGAATCTCACAGCGTCTCGATGAGCTGAGTCGAATGGATCCGCCAGTCATGACCCAGATCGACAAGGCTTGCCAGGAGATAGAGCAGGAACTGCAGAAGATTACCGATGATCTCGATAAGCTCCAGGGGCTTCTGCCACAGAGCCTTTCGGTGCGTGATCCGCTCCACATCTAGCCTAGCTCACACTCCCCATCCAGTTGAACATCTCCCACGCTGACGTCCGGCGTGCTTCGCGCTCCTTTTGGATTCTCCATCAGGACTGATTGGACCAGTAGGCCCAGTGTGACCAGTAGAACCGATTGGTTCGATCCGTGAATAAGCATGGCAGGGTCTCGGCCACTATTCCCTTCTGGTCAAGCAGGTTCATAATGCGATTGCCCAGTTCTTCGGGCGGATGGAAATTCGCGGATGCGGCTCTGGCCATTTGAAATTTGACGATGCCTTGCTATGATTCGCCAGTCAACAAATTATCCATTTATCAGGGAATGCTCCCAATATCCGGGAATGATCCCAACTCAATACGCAGAGCGCACAAGCTGGTGAGCGACATTCTGTCGACAGCCTGATCGGGAAGAGTTCAGGCCACGGTGGCTCACCAACGACTGTCTCAAGAAAAAGGTCTGATTCATGTCTGATAATAGATTTCTGGTGACCGGGGCCCGTGGATTCATTGGCGCCTGGATTGTCAAAAGACTGCTCGCGAGCGGGGCCGAGGTGATTGCCCTTGATCAGAATGACAGCCAGCATCGCTGGCAGCTGATCATGGATGGGGCGGAGATCGGGCAGATCAAATCTGTCTCGGGCGACATCACTGAAGAGGGTTTTCTGCACCGATTGGTCGAGGAACACGAGGTCGGGCGGATCATCCACCTCGCCGGATTGCAGGTTCCGACCTGCCGCGTCAATCCACGCCTTGGAGCGATGGTCAATGTAATCGGCACGATCAATGTCTTTGAGGCCGCCCGGCTCTCTGGCGGGCGCGTGAAACGGGTCGCCTACGCGAGTTCGGCGGCGGTCTTTGGTTCAGCCGAGGATGGAGTCGCGGTGACCGAGAGCCAGGCCGGCGGCATGAACACGCACTACGGGGCCTTCAAACGCTGTAATGAGGACAATGCCCGGGTCTACCACCTCGATCACGGCATCAGCAGCGCGGGGTTGCGGCCACTCACCGTCTATGGTGTAGGCCGCGACACGGGGATGACCTCGGATCCAACCAAGGCCATGAAGGCGGCGGTCGCTGGTCGACCATTCCATATTCGTTTTGGCGGTCGGACCGATTTTCTCTACATCGCCGATTGCGCGGATGCCTTTATCAAAGCAGCGACGGTTGAGCTGCCTGGTGCGCACGTCTTCAACCTGCACGGTGAAACGGTCCACCTCAACGAGATCGTCGCGACAATCGAGCAGATCAGCCCCACCGCGAAGGGATCGATTACTTGTGCCGAAGCCGGAATTGCCATGCCCTCGACGCTCGACGATTCAGCCATCCAGACGGCGCTCGGCGGAGTTCCCCGGACCTCGATGGCCGAGGGAATAGCCGCAACGATTGGCCGGTTTGCGCAGCTGCATGCCGAGGGGCGGCTCGATCTGAGCGATCTCGACCAGTAGCTCGGTGCGGAGATTGCGGGAACATTGAATCGAGCGGAAGCGGCAGGCCGAAGATCGGGAAGACCCTGAAGATCTTCAATATCAGGAAAAAAGGAAAACCAGAGCAAGGGGACTATGTCAATCACAGCTTCGACAATGCGCGGACTTGCCCTCACGGGTGTGAAGAGACTGGAGGTGGTCGATCTTCCGGTTCCGCCGCTCGGCCCGCGGCAGGTCAGGGTTCGTATTGGTGCGGTAGGTCTCTGTGGGACCGACTTTCATATTTATGAGGGGCATGCCAACTACAGCAGTGACGCGCAGGGACGTCCAATTCCCTTCGAAGTTCAGCCACAGGTGCTGGGGCACGAGTTTGCCGGAGTGATCGTTGAGACGGGGCGCGAGGTGAAGGATCTCCAGGTCGGGGAGCGGGTCGTCGTCGACCAGGGAGTCAACTGCTTTAGCCGCGAGGTATCGCCCTGCGAGTACTGTGTGACCGGCAACTCCCACCAGTGTGCGGGATACATGGAGCACGGGATCACCGGACTGCAGGGGGCGCTGGCCGAGTATCTGGCGATTCCGGCGGTCAATGTCGTGCGGATCGAGAGCGACCTGCCGATCGATCAGGCGGCGCTGACCGAGCCGCTCGGCTGTATCGTCCATTCCTGTGATATGCTCCGCCGTGTCCCGGCGCGTTACACCTTTGGTGGTGAGCGGCCGATTCGCGCGGTGCTGGTCTGCGGCGCCGGACCGGCCGGTCTGCTCTTCACCCAGTATCTGCGTGAAGTGGTCGGTTTCGAGGGGCTGCTTCTCCTCACTGAGCCAAATCCGCGCCGCCGGGCCCTCGCTGAGGGGTACGGGGCAACGGTAATCGATCCGACAAGTGCAGATCTGATCGAAACGATCCGCGAATTGACCCACGGCGAGATGATCAACTGCCTGATCGAGTCGGCAGGTATCGGCAAGCTCTTCGTCCAGATGCCCTCCCTGATTCGGAAACAGGGGACGATCGTCCTCTACGGCCACGGCCATCACGGAGTCGACCTGGGAGTCCTCAATCGCCTCCAGTTTATCGAACCGACCTTCATTGCTCCGACAGGCGCCTCGGGGCCGCTCGATGATGACCATCGACCGGCGACGTACCGCCAGGCGTTGAAGTGGCTCAGTGAAAAGCGGATCGACGTCTCCAAGTTTATCACCAATCGGTACCTCGCCCTTGATGAGGTGCCGCGCGGCTTTGCCGCGGAACGATTCAGTCCCGACTATATCAAGGGCGTCGCCGTCTTCGATTAGAAGACGGACAGACGCCTGCCATAAGTAATCACGAGCCACGGCACCGGACGCCACGGCTCCGGACGCCAACGCTGCGGTAGATAAAACCGGGAGAAAGAAGCGGGCTCGGTGGG
>JBEAVZ010000288.1:0-7301 GCA_041160645.1 Acidobacteriota bacterium | reverse complement strand
CCAGAATGCGCGAATTGTAACAGGATTATGCGCCTTGACAAAGATGGCAAACCGGAATTTGATAGTTGAAGGTCGAACAAAATTGATCGACAAGAACAAAATTCTCGGAGGGACAATGGGCAGAACGATACTTTCAATATTTATCCTTCTCGCGGCCATCGCAGGTGGCGGAGCGGCGCAGAATCCAAAACTCGACTTTCGACTTGAGAACCGAACCGGTATCAATATCCATTCTATCTATATGACGAGCCATGATTCCGACGAATGGGGTGATGATCTGATGGAGGACGACATCCTGCGGGATGGTGAGGATCTCGATATCGAATTTCATCCAAAAGCTGGGGCACGTCTGTGGGATTTGCGGATCGAAGACAAGGAGGGCGACTCGGTGGAGTGGGAGTCGATCGACCCGACCAAGTTTGAGATTCTGACGTTGAAGATCGTCAAGGGCAAGCCGATCGCCGAATGGCGGTAGCGCTCTGAAATCTGACCGCGAGGACAGTCGTGTCCCCGGTCAGAAAATCGAACCGGGGTGACCGGGCCGGCGAATCAGGCGATCGCAACAGCAACCTGAAACATCCGGCCCAGTCACCAGTGGTTCAACTCGGGCCCGGCCAGTCAGCCTAGCGTCGCCCGTCGCCAGGTCCATCCGGCCCCTTCCCGCCCCGGGCGGTCAGCAGCGTAATCATCCCCAGCACGCGATCACTCCCATACTTGGCAACGAGGAGATCATACTGACCTCCGGTCCTGAGAACGCCCAGCGCGCCAATGCTGAATTTGGCCTGCGCCTGCATCCGGGCGTCCTGGAGCTGGGCCGTCCGAGTGGTGATGATCGTGATCTGCGCCTGGGCGGCGGCCAGATCGCCGGCAATGATCGCGGCATCGTAGGCTTCACGGGCGTTGTCGAGGACCTCATCATCCTCATCCGGGAGAGCCGCCTTGAATTCATTGACGAGTGCGGTCAACGCCGTCTCCTGTGCCGTCGAGAGGGCGGGAGCTGCCGCCTGGGTAAGCGCCCGCTTGAGGGCGGCATAGGGATCGGCAGTTCGCCCCTGCGCCAGAGCGAGCGATGTCGCCACGACGAGCACCAGCATGGCCAAGGCAACCGCCTTGATTTGATTGAAATTCTTGAACATATTCAAACTCTCCTTCTTCTCGTGATCTCTGAATGTCGGTAATCCCTCTTCAGGAGCGGATCACCGGTGAATTGATCCAGCGATGGATCGTCAACGCCATTGATCATTGCAATGGTTATGCCACAAGATCCGGCATAAGGAGCGTCCTGCTAACTATCATCTTTTACAGTCACTTACGTATCGCGCCCGCCTTACCACACAGGCATCGTGTGGATCGAGGATGGCGAGTGTGGCGAGGATGGACAGTTGGCGGCCCCTCAATCAGAGCTGAGTGTGGCGGCCGGGCACACTGGCTGGAAGATTGATTACAAAAACAGTCCCCCCCTCAGTGGCGGTCTCGATGGTCACCTGCCCACCATGTCGTTCGACAATCTCTTTGACCAGGGATAGTCCGAGTCCGGAACCAATCGTCTCTGAGGAGGCGTCGCGGGCGAGTCGATAGAATTTCTGAAAGACGCGCTCCCGTTCGGCCACGGGAATTCCATCACCCTGATCAGCCACCGAGAGCACGGCTCCTCCCCCAACCTGGCGGGCAGCAATCGTGACCCGCGTCCCGGGAGGACTATACTTTATGGCATTACTGATCAGATTGGTCAGGGCGTGGTCCATCAGCTGCGGATCAAGCTCAAGCAATGGCAGGTCGGGATCGATCAGGGTGAGAAGCGTCATCTGCTTCTCTGCGGCGGAGACCGCCAGGCGGCGCAGAACCGCGTCGATCAGACTGGGCACTTCAACTGGCACCCGGGCCATCGGCAGGTGCCCGGACTCGATCCGCGTCAGATCGAGGTAGCTATTGATGGTCTCGCCAAGTCGCCGCGCTTCGAGATTGATCGTCTCCACCAGCTCACGTGACTGCTGCGGATCGACACTGAACTTCAGAAGGACATCACTCAGGCCGCGGATCGAATTGAGCGGGGAGCGGAGCTCGTGCGAGACGAGTTGCAGAGTCTCCGTCTTGACGCGATCGAGTTCGACCCGCTTGCTGATGTCGGCAATGAGAACCACGATGCCAATGACCTCCTGGGGAGAGGTGGGAACGAGCGGCTCATCTTCGTCATCGGCGCGGAGCGCCGTGAAGGAGAGTGCGCAATGCCGCGAACCTCCCGCAGAGAACTCAAACTCCACTTGAGCCGGGAGCTGCGCAAGGGCGTGTTGAAGCGCCTCGCAGAGGACCTTCGCCTCGATCTTTCCAATTTGAGTGAGCAGAGCAACGAGCGGCTGACCGATCAATCCATCAGCCGGGAGACTAAGAAGATGCTCAGCCCTGGGGTTAACAAAGACGATCCGGCCCCCGCTGTCTGTCACCACTACTCCTTCACCCATACTCGAAAGAACGCGGTTGACAAAGCTCATTCGCGAGAGGATGCGCGTGGTCAGGGTATCGATCGTCCGCAGTTTACTGTCAAAGCTGCGCGGAAGATGGCGCAATGGCTTGAGACTTGCGGGCTCAGGCAGGCTGGCCGCGGCGTCGGGCAGTAGATTAAACTGGCGATTGGCGAGGGCGGCCAGCTTGAGATCGAGGCGGCGGCTCGCGGCCAGGGCCCGACTGACCAGCATCGGGACGATGATCCCATATCCTGCCAGCATCTGCACAAGGGGGGGCAGGTAGCGGTATTGACTGAAACAGAGGTAACCTCCAAGCAGAATCATTGCCAGAAGGAGGGCCAGGAGCAGCATCTGTCTCGAGCCATCGAGGCTGAGAATTACGGCCGCGGCCAGGGCCATGACCAGCAGGGAGACGAGGACGGCGAGCCATTCCGGAACGGCGCGAAGGAAGATCCGGGATCTGATCGTATTGATGATGTTGGCGTGGATCTCCACCCCATTCATCTGCTGGCCACCCTGCAGAAGGTCGTTCCCAAAATTCATGAAAGGGGCGACGCGGGAGTCGCCCATCGACTGGGCAGTGGCGCCGATGAGAACGATGCGGTCACGCAACGCGTGCAGATCAGCCTGCCCGTTGAGCAGGTCGACAACGCTGATGGTTCTGAAGGTTCCCGTGGCACCGGCAAAGTTAATAATCATCTCATTCTGTCGCACCTCTTGCAGACCGCCTTGTCGAGGGGCAAGCCGCGTCTCAGGGGTGATAGGAATTCGATAGGGTCCAAACTCGAGCGAGTCGTTATTCTCAACGAGCGGCTCGCTCTCGAGCTGCTCAGCTCTCCGGACCAGCTCGAGAGCAAACGCCCAGCGGACCTGGGCTTGATCGTCAGCCTTACTGAGCTGGACAGTTCTGACCATTCCATCCAGGCCCGGCGACACGTGAACGTGACCAACTGATGACGCCCCATCCAGAAAGAGCGCCGCTGGGTTCAACCAGGAGATGCGTTGACCAGAAGATTCATAGAGCTGCGCGGGCAAGACGACGCAACGACACGCGGCGATGGCCGCCGCCAGGCGATGATCGTCATCTGGCTGAGAGAGTTCAGCGTAGATGACGTCGAGGCCAATTGCCCGTGGAGTGACGGTCGCCAGGCGATCGAGAACCGTAGCCATGACCCGCCGCGGCCAGGGCCACGGTCCGATCTGCTGCAGGCTTCGATCGTCAATCGCCACGATGACCAGGTCATCAGGTGGCGCGAGGCCTCCACGTAACCGAAAGAGCGCATTCTGTGTCGTCAGATTGAGTGACGGGAGGAGGTGATTGATCGAAGCGATCACCCCAATGACGAAAACAAGAAGAAGGATGGCGAGGAGAGTCGTCCGTGGCGGCGGGGCGGGATTCAACAATCTTCTCATTCCGACACATCCTGCTGCTCGATGAACCGATAGATTGTCCGCCGATCGATACCAAGCAGCTCAGCGGCGCGAGACTTGTTCCCATCCAATTCCGCAAGGATCAGCTGGACATAGCGCCGTTCGAGTTCAGCCAGGGTGGGGCGATCATCGATCAATGAAGCAACCGGCAACGAGGCGACCGGGGGGTGGGATCGCGCGACGACCGGACCGACGCGCGCAACGATTCGGGCCGGAATGTCGTTGAGTGTGATCAGGTGATCCGCACAGATCGCGGCGGCGTGCTCGATGGTATTCTCGAGTTCCCGCACGTTTCCCGGCCACGCATAGCTTGACAGCAGCTCAAGCGCGGCGGCGCTGATCTGCACCGGCTCTTCGCCAGGCTGGTTATGTTTACGCAAAAAATGGTGGGTAAGAAGGGCCACGTCATCGACGCCTCGCGCACGTAAGGGCGGCAGGATGATCGTCAGCACACTGAGGCGATAGAAGAGGTCTGCTCGAAAATCTCCGCGCTCGACAAGCTCTTCGAGGCTCTGATTGGTCGCTCCAATTACCCGCACATCGATCTTCCGCGCCTCACGACTCCCGAGACGGCGCACCTCCCTCTCCTGCAAGACCCGGAGCAGGCTGGCCTGAAACGATGGAGACGTGCCGGCCAGCTCATCCAGAAAGATCGTCCCGCCATCGCTGCTCTCAAAGAGTCCGGGATGGTCGGAGTTGGCTCCGGTAAAACTTCCTTTGGTGTATCCAAACAACTCAGACTCGAGCAGGGTGTCGGTCAGGGCGGAACAGTTGACCGCCGTAAACGGACGGCTGGCCCGGCTACTGTGGGAATGGATAGCCCGGGCGATCAGCTCTTTTCCCGTGCCTGACTCCCCTTCAATGAGCACCGTGGCGCTGGTCCGGGCGGCGTAAGCTGTCAACTTATAGGCCTTGACCATCTCCGGACTGTGTCCGATCAGGCCGGAACGTGAAAAGTCCGCCGCGACGAACGGGTCCGCCACCGGCACCGCCTGCGCGTGGGCGGTCGCCCGGTTGACCAGGGCTAGCATCTCCTCGATCGCGTATGGTTTGGCAATGAAATCGAAGGCGCCCTTCTCGATCGCCTGCAGGGCGATCTCGAGCGATCCCTGGGCAGTGACGGCAATGATTCTGGTGTCAGGGCACGCCTGGCGGATCTCACTGATGACCTCAAGACCATTGAGATCGGGCATATAGATATCGGTCAGCACGATGTCAAAATGCTGGTTCCGGGCGAGGCGCACCGCTTCTCTGCCCCCGGGGACAGCCGTCACCTCATAACCACTGAGCCGCAATGGAACCTCGAGCGCGAGTCGCGCCCCGCGCTCATCATCGACAACCATAATTCTGGTTTTACGTGGCTGGTCTCTCATCTCAGGGGCGCCGACCTCCCGGTCCGGGGCGCGGCGCGCCAGGTGAAGGAGAAGAAGGAATCCGCCCCCCGGCGCCGTCACGACGCGCGGGGCCATCTTCGATCCGGGGCGCGCGTGGATCGCTGCGGCGCGGCGTACGATCAGCACCTCCGTCTCTCTGGGGCGTCCTGGATGATGGCGATCCCCCGGAGCGTGAAGCTGGTGCGGCAGATCCGACCTGACGCGATTTAAAGCGGAACGCGCGATCATTGCGTCCCGGGCCAAAGATCCGCGGCAAACGTGGAGGAGCCGTCCCCCTCACCCTGGTCTGACGACCGGCAAGCAGCAGAAGCGGCTGATCCGGGAGTTGGCGATTGGTAACCTCCACTTCACCTTCGTGGAGATAGACCTCCGTCTCGTCACCATCGACCAGCACATCAAAGATGGTTCCGCGGACAGCGATGACCGTGGTTGGGGTATTGACCCGGTAAGGATTGGGCTTTCCCCCAAGCTTCTCGATCTGGAGACGAGCCTTTCCCTTGATGAGGTTGAGGAGATGGCGCGGGGAACGGGAGAGATCGTCTATCTCGAGGGTTGTCTGCGGAGCAATGACCACCTGTGAGCCATCGGTCAGACCGAGAACGACCCGACCATTCCGACCGGTAATGATCGTATCTCCCGGCAAGAGCTGATCCTGTATTTTGACAGCGATCGAGACCAGAAGAGCCAGACGGTTCAATGCCGATTGCCCGGCCGTCGGTCGACGCACCTCGACTCTTCCTTCCAGGGCCAGAATGCGCACCGCGAAGGGGTCCTGAGCATATGCGTTGACCAAGGGGGCGAAGAGGGCGATCAGAGCGAAGAGCGGCACCAGCGGCATTCGAAAGCCTGGCTTGAAGTTTGGTCGCATAAACAAATCTTCCATTGTTCCTGGCCAGCGCCAATCTGACGGAGGCCCTATCCGGCTCTCTCCATAATAATCAAATAATCCCGCTTGTGAATGGCCCCTCACAAAAAAAGTCTGCCGCGACGGCCAGAACGCTTTGCGTGCCTGCTCAGGAGCGTGGATGAAACGCCTGGTAGGTCTTCTTTAGGTGCTCGTCTGTGACATGGGTGTAGATCTGTGTCGTGCCGATGTCGCTGTGGCCAAGCAGCAACTGGACCGAGCGCAAATCGGCGCCGTTACTGAGCAGCGCCGTCGCAAAACTGTGGCGGAGAATGTGGGGGGTGATGTAGTCGATTCCGGCCGCGGCGCCATATTCTTTGATTAACCGCCAGAACTTCTGGCGGGTCAGCGGTCGGGCGCCTCTGTCGATAAAGAGCAGTTCGGTCGACTGATCATTGGTCAGCTTGGCGCGAACCGCATAATAACGTCGTAAATAATCGATCGCCGCGCGTCCGAGCGGGACCCGGCGCTGTTTGCTCCCCTTTCCCAGACAGTCGAGGACTCCCTGGTCAAGGTCGAGATCGCGCTGGCGAAGATTGAGCAGCTCGGAGACGCGCAGGCCGGTCGCGTAGAGCACCTCGAGCATGGTGCGATCGCGCAGCCCCTCCGCCGAGGCCAGATCAGGCTGAAGCAGCAGTCGCTCCACATCGTCCGGGGTCAGAAAGTGCGGGAGAGTCTGCCAGACCTTGCGCGACTCGAGATGGGCGGTTGGATCGCGAACCATCAGCTTTTCACGCCGCAGGTAACGGTAGAAGGTGCGTACCGCGGAGGTGTAACGTGAAAGAGTCGCATCGCCATTCCCCCGTTCCTCTTTAAGGGCGGCCAATGAGGCGACGATGTCATCCCGCTCAACCGTCAGGAGCGACTTCCCCCGGGTCTCCGCAAACTGCTCCAGCTTGGTCAGATCGCGGCGATAGGCCTCGATCGTATTTCCGGCAAGCCCTTTTTCCACCCTCAGACATGTAATAAACTCATTGATCAGCTGTTGATTGTTCATGAACAACTCCATCTCCGCGCCAGCTCTGCCTTTGTGGAGCCGCGTGGGTGGTCAGTCGACGTTGAAGGTAATGATCATCTCTCTCTGAACCGAGAGACCTAACGTTATCAGAC
>JBEAVZ010000271.1:0-6590 GCA_041160645.1 Acidobacteriota bacterium | reverse complement strand
CTCCCCAGCAACGGCTTGGCCGGATTGTCCGTCCCCAGCACCAGATTGTTCCGGTAGTGGGAGTTGGAGTGGCCGTAGATGTTGCTCAACTCCGCGATAAAGGTGTTGTGGAAGACGAGCACCCCCGCCGGATTGGCTCCCCCGGTCTTGATCGCTCCGCCACTGGCGGTGATCGGCGCCACATTGTACGCGATATTGCGGTAGAAATAGGCGGGTCCGCCAAAGACCGGCTGCCCGCTGAACCCGTGCTGGGCTGCATTGAATCCCCGGTTACGCGCCACCCGGATATTGTGGACTCCCCCATCAGCCTCGATGAAATCGTCGACCATGAGGTGGATATCGTTGTTGTAGATGTCGATCGCCACCGCTCGCTGTGACTGCTCCGCCGGGGGAATTCCATAGGTGCTGATGCACACCCCATCGTGGAACCAGGCGATATAGTTGTGACAGATTACGTGACCTTGCCCATAGACCTTGATCGCATAGTACGATTTTAATTGGGAAGGTTTGTATTTTCCCCAGTTGGACCAGCCGATCAGACGATGGCGATCGTCACGTCCGAGCAGCACGTTGTCGGCGATATAGAAATCACGCGAACCGGCATACTCATTCATGATCCCCACCCCGACCTCTTCGATCCGGCAGTTCTGCACCACCAGCCCGCTCGACCCGAGCAGATCCTTGTGGCCGGCATAGAATGCGACATCGGTGTTGCGGATCGTCAGTCCTTCAAAGTAGTTGTAATCCGCCCCCATAACGTCGAAGAGACGCGCGCAACCGTCGCCGTCGAAGATCACCTCTCCATCTCCAGCTCCACGGATGACGATGGGCTTCTCCGCGGTGCCGTCGCGGGTCAGCACATAGGTGCCAAGGAAGGGCACACCGTATGGCGTGACATAGTCTAACCGATCGGCCTTGTAGAGCCCGGCGTGAACGAGAATCACATCGCCCGGCTGGACCGGCCGGGTGTGGACAACGTCCCAGTCCCCCAGTCCCGGCCCATAGTAGGCCTCCTTGAGGCCTTTGAATGATGGCTCGAGTTTCGGGCCGGTGTAGTCGGGCGGATAGACGTGGAGGGTTCGGCCGCCGGCAAATGCGGTCGGGCGGCGGCGGGTAGTTACCGTGACCGTCTCCACCGCCCGCCCGGCTACTCCATCCGGGTCACGCATCGTCAAACGACACTCGTAGGTCGTGCCCTCCTCGAGATCCAGGATTGATCCGGCAAACATCCGCGGCGTCTGGTATTCGAGATATTCACGGGCTCGCCAGACCTTCTCATCGCCAATGCGCAGCAGCGGCAAGCCCTCCTGCCACGCTCGCTCCCCCTTCCGGCGATACTCGACGCCCACCGTGGCGTTCCGATTGTCATCGCCACGGATCTTCCACTCGAATCCAAGGTTGTGAATGGTCGCCGGCTCGACGAAAAACTCGCCCGGGGTGACCAGGTCGATTCGCTGGCCGCTGGCCTCGATCGCCAATAGAAAAAAGATGCCCAGAACAAGGCCTGATGAGCGCATCTGCTTTGCCTCCAAGATGTACAATTCTGACCGCTGCGGTGTGACAGCTGTGGATTCTTCTCTGATCTGAATAGAGCGCCAAGAATACCTGTCCGGCTGCTTTGTGACAACAGTGTCCGGCACATCTGGCCGGTCCGGGGGAAAGTCGCCAAAGTTGTGGACAATGAACACCGTGTCTTGTGCTATACTCTCCCCGTCAGCGTGGAGCAGATCGGGTGATCGCTGGGTCTAACCACCCAGAGGAAAGTCCGAACACCAGAGGACAGCAGGCTGGCTAACGGCCAGGCGGGGCGACCCGACGGAAGAGTGCAACAGAGAACAGACAGCCCGATCGGGGGCCGGTCTCGTCAGAGACCGATTCTCCCGAGGGCGATGGTGAAACGGTGAGGTAAAGGCATCACCAGCGAGTGTGGCGACATGCTCGGCTAGGCAAACCCCCTGCGGTGCAAGACCAAATAGGGAGACGGGTATCAGGCTTGTCCGGCCGATCTCCTCTCTGCCAGCAATGGCGGGAAGGGGCCGTCTTCGGGTAGGTCGCACGAGCCGGCCAGTAATGTCCGGCCCAGATGAATGATCACACACGGCGGCAAGCGATTGCCACCGGGACAGAATTCGGCTTATAGATTCGCTCCGCGACCTTTTTTTCGCTGCCTGGCCTGACCACTCAACGGTCAGGCGTCTTCGAGGTCGATGCCGCTCGATCCTGGCTCAATGGCCGACTCTTCGATAAGGTGCGGCGCCATCGATCCGAACTGACCGTCACCAAAGGAACAGAGATGAAGTACGGATTTCTCACTTCCAAGACCTCAATCACCATTGTTGGACTGATCATTGGTCTTTATGGTGGCTTCAAGATCGCCAATAGTCAGTACCGCCTGACGCTCGAGCGTGATTTGAAGACCTCGATTGCCGGAGCGACCCGCAGCACGGGCGCTGCCTCTGGGGGCGCGATCGAGGAGACGCGCCGGGTGATCGACAAGGCCAAAAGCAACCCGGCCGATATCGAGGCGCAGCTCGATGCGGCCGACCAGTTCATGCAGATCAGTCGACCGGACGAAGCTCTTCCTTTCCTCCAGCGGGCCCACCAGATCGATCAGCAGGATCCCCGGGCTCTCGCCGGATTGGGCATGGCCAGTTTTCTCTCCGGAAAGTATGAAGAGGCCATCAAATGGGCTTCCCAGTCGCTGGAGGTGCGACCGGGCAATCCCGGCGCCTCCTTCCTGCTCATCGCCTCTTACATTCGCACCAACCAGAAACTGGACGTCGCCGAACGGATGATTGGCGATCTCGAGAAGTCTGGTGTCGATCCGAATATGATCACCAGCATCAGAGATGAGCTCAACTCTGCCCGTGGGACGAAGAGTTCGACTAAGACCATGCTTGACCACGGTCCCAGCGAGACCAAGCCCGGCGCCCCCAAATAGTCGCTGATTTGTCGCGGATTTGGCTGGCCTGGCAAGATGGGAGAAGAGTCCCCTTTGTTTCTATACAAATGTCTTATCGCCGTCTTTGTTTTTGCGTTTGTTGTCTACGTTCTGAAGGCAATTGCGCGGCTCCGGTTCTTTGTCAACGGAACCATGGGCGATGTCCGGCGATTACGTGATCAGATCCAGGGAGGGGCCGAGATGGTCCGTTGTTCCGCCTGTGGCGCTTTCGTTACTGCCCACGAAGCGGTCACCCTGCGTTCTTCCAAGTCGAAGGAGACCTTCTGTTCGACCGAGTGTCTCCAGAAGAATGTCCGGTGAACGGACAAACAGAGAGCTGTCCAAAGACAGCCGGTAAGTAACGAGTTACCTTCCTCTCATTCTGAACTGTGGAAATATCGATCCCCCGGCGCCCGGGTGCGCTTCCCGGCCGGGTTGGCACAGGTTTATATGGCGACGATTCACCGGCGGCTGGCTCAAGTCCCGGATCGATCGTCGGGCAATCTACTTCGAAAAATCTGACTCAGAATAATACCGATGATGGAACGAAGAACTTTCAAGTTGGCCCTGATTGGCGGCATCGTCATTCTGCTCACCACCCACTTGATCACCACCCGGGTTGCCGCGTCGCTTCGGCAAAACGAAGTGGCGACGGAAGAGAACGACCGGCAAGCCATGGCGATTCTCCAGCAGAATTGCCTGCAGTGCCATGGGGCGGACGGAATGGCGGGCCTCGATCTCCGGACCCGGGAGAGTGGACTCCGTGGCGGCGGACGTGGGATCGCGATCCGCCCCGGGAAATCCGGAGAGAGCCTCCTTTACCACTTCCTGACCGGGAAGGCCAGTCCGCGGATGCCGCTCGGTGGGGAACTCTCGGTGCCGCAAATCGAGGTGCTGCGGCGCTGGATCGATGACGGCGCCCGCTGGCCGGCGGAGGCTCTCGCCGCCGCGCCCGCCCGCAAGAATGACCTCGGAAGAAGTAAGATCACCGATAAACACCGTCAGTACTGGGCCTTTCAGCCTCCGCGTGCGGCCAATGTCCCGGTCGTCGCCAACCAACGCCTGGTGGCCAATCCCATCGACGCTTTTCTGCTCGCAGAGCTCGAACGGCAGGATCTGACTTTTTCGCCAATGGCCCACCGGCGCACGCTTCTTCGCCGCGTCACTTATGATCTGACCGGTCTCCCCCCAACCCTGGAGGAGATGGAGAGTTTCCTCGCTGATCGTTCACCCGAGGCCTATGAGAAGGTCGTGCGCCGTCTGCTTGCCTCGCCACGCTACGGTGAGCGCTGGGGCCAGCACTGGCTCGACGTGGTCCGCTTTGCCGAAACCAATGGGTTCGAGCTCGACCAGGATCGTGAACAGTCCTGGCGTTACCGCGATTATGTCGTTCGCTCGCTCAACGAAGATAAGCCATACGACCGTTTCATCCGGGAGCAGCTCGCCGGAGACGAGCTGGCGCCAGACGACTTTGAGATGCGGGTGGCGACCGGCTTTCTGCGGGCGGGGCCACAGCACGTCGTGGCCGGAAACCAGGATCTGGCCGTCAACCGCCAGGAATGGCTGACTGAGGTCATGTTCGGGGTCGGCAACGGTGTTATGGGTTTGACGATCGGATGTGCTCGTTGCCACGATCACAAGTTCGACCCGATCCTCCAGTCCGACTTCTATCGCATGCAGGCATTCTTTGCCGCGTCAGACAATGTCGACTACCAGCGCCCCTCGTCCGCCGAAGAGGAGTCCTTCAAGGCGGCCCAGGCGGCCCACCAGGAGAAGCTGAAGCCGCTCAAGGAGCAGATCGCCGCGATCGAGAAACCCTACATCGAGCGGCTCAAGGCAGAGAAGCGCCAGCGCCTGGAGAAGAATGAGCCGGTCTTTGCCGCCGCCCTCGCCAAGCCCGCTGACCAGCGAACGGAGTTGGAGAAGCAGCAGGCCAAGGATGCGCAGCGGATGCTCAACGTCAGTTGGGACGAGATCGTGGCCGTCCTTGCCCCGGCTGACAAGGCCCGCCGCGCCGAGCTTCGCCAGCAGATGCACCGGATCAATCTCTACACGCCGGAGCCTCTGCCAAAAGCGCTCGCTGTCTCTGACAGCATCCAGCCTGTGCCGGCGATGCACCTCTTGAAGGCCGGCGATCCGCACCGCCCAGCCGACGAGGTTCGGCCCGGCTTTCTGACAGCGTTGCTGCCGCCCCAAGCCAACTGGGATGCCGAGGTCACTCCCGTCACCAGGGGCGAGTTCAAATCAACGGGGCGCAAATTGGTTCTTGCCAACTGGCTCACCCAGCCAGAGCATCCACTGACCGCCCGGGTAATGGTCAATCGCCTTTGGCACTACCACTTCGGGCGTGGCATTGTCCCGACCCCGAACGATTTTGGACGTAATGGTCAACCTCCGACGCACCCCGCTCTGCTCGACTGGCTGGCGATTGAATTTGTCCGTGGTGGCTGGTCCCTCAAAAAGATGCACTTTCTGATGGTCACCTCCACCGCCTACCGTCAGAGTTCCGAGGCCGATCCAGTGCGGGCGACCCGTGATCCCGAGAACAAGTGGTTCTCGCGGATGAACCGCCAGCGGCTCGATGCCGAGGCGATTCGCGACACGACACTCGCGGTGGCCGGCAACCTCACCGAGCAATTGGGTGGCCCCTCGATCCGTGTCCCGCTGGAACCCGAGGTCTACGACACGATCTTCACCGAGGGAGAACCCGACAATCTCTGGCCAGTCCATCCTGACCAGCGTCAACATAACCGTCGGAGCCTCTACCTGATCCGCAAACGCAATGTCCGCCTGCCCATGCTGGTCGCCTTCGACTCGCCAGACATGATGAGTTCTTGTGGGGCACGAAGCACCAGCGTGCACGCTCTCCAGTCGCTGACCCTGCTCAATAGCGAGTTTATGCTCAACCAGAGTCGGCTCCTCGCCGCACGGTTGTTGCGAGAGACCAGGTCGGTCGGCCAGGCGCGTTACAACCGCGTCAAAGCCATCGATCGGCTCTACCAGCTGACCGTTGGGCGACCTCCTCAACCGGCGGAGCTCCGATTGGCGAGCGATTTTCTGACGGCCCAGACAAAGATTATCAGCGATCGTCTCGGGCGTGGTGAGCCTGTCGCCACACTCGAAGGTGACTTTGGCCGGCTCACGCCAGCCGAGATGGCCGCGTGGGTTGACCTGTGCCTGGCAACCATGAATATGAATGAGTTCCTATACCTGAGGTAATATGTCGATCAATTCACGCTATAACCACTGGATGTCAACCAGCGACCGTCGTGAGTTTCTGGCCCGCGCGGCGAATGGTTTCGGGGCGATGGCCCTCTCCACTCTCCTCGCCCGTGATGCCGCGGCTGACCAGGCAGATCGGTCGGCCGCGCCGACGCTCAATCCGCTGGCGCCGCGTCAACCCCATTTCAAGCCCAAGGCCAAGTCGGTCATCTTTCTCTTCATGGTTGGCGGTCCGAGTCAGATGGAGACCTTCGATCCCAAGCCTGTTCTCGACCAATTGCATGGTCAGCAGCTGCCGCCAAGTTTTGGCAAGATCAAGAGCCAGTTTGTCAAAGAGGGCACTCCACTCCTTGGCAGCTCCTGGAAGTTCAGGAAATACGGCCAGTCTGGTCTCGATGTCTCGGAGCTTTTCCCGCATGTCGCCACC
>JBEAVZ010000268.1:0-4271 GCA_041160645.1 Acidobacteriota bacterium | reverse complement strand
CGGGAAACAACATGCTTCCAACGGCCAATCCGGGGCATTTCGAATGACAATCATAACCAAGAGGAGTAGTCAGCTTGAATTTTGAGAAGTGGTTTCAATCGCTCTATCCGACGATTTCGGTTGCCTCGGCGGCGGCCGTCCTGTCACTGGCCGCCGAAGGCGCAACCATCCCGTTCATTGCCCGCTACCGCAAGGAGCAGACCGGCAATCTCGATGAGGTGGCGATTCAGCAGGTGATCGATGCCGATGAGCGATGGAACGATATCATCAAGCGCCAGAGCTTCATTGTCGAAGAGATCGAAAGGCAGCAGAAGATGACCCCGGAGCTGAAGGAGAAGATTCTCACGACCTTCAATCTCGAACAACTCGAGGATCTCTACCTGCCCTACAAGCAGAAGCGGAAGACCAAGGCGACGCTGGCGCGCGAGGCCGGACTGGAGCCCTTTGCCGACTGGCTCTGGAGTTGTGGCCATGGTGAGGCCAATCAGTTTGCCGGGAAGCCGCTGAGCGAAGTCGCGGCGGCCTATCTCAACACGGAGAAGGGGGTCGGTGATGTCGCCGCCGTTCTGCAGGGAGCGCAGGATATTCTGACCGAGCGGCTGGCGGAGGTCCCTGAGCTGCGGGAGACGGTGCGCCGGACAGTCTTTGAGCGTGGAGCTGCCGCGACGAAGAAGGGTGAGAAGGCCAAGCCAAACAGCAAGTTCGAGCGTTACTTCGAGTACAACGAGCCGGTCAGTTCGCTTCTCGATCCGCAGAACTCGCACCGGTACCTCGCCATGCGTCGTGGCTGGATGGAGGAGGAGCTCATGCTCTCGATCGGCGCCGCGCCTGAAGATACGGAGATGGATGAGATTCTGCTGCGTCGGTTTGAGAATGAGGCCTGTGCCGTTCCCGATTCACCCGGCGCTGAGATTCTCCAGCGTTCAGCGCGGATGGCGCTGCGCGTCTACGTCCAGCCAAGCATCGAGACTGAGGTTCATCGCGCCCTCAAAGATGTCGCCGACGAAGCGGCGATCAAGGTCTTCGCCGAGAATGTGCGGAAGTTGCTGCTCGCCGCTCCATACGGATCGAAGGCGGTCCTCGGGGTCGATCCGGGAATCCGGACTGGGTGCAAGCTGGCCGTGGTGGGGGATGGCGGCAAGTACCTCGCCGATCACGTCATCTATCTGCAGTCGAAGAATGATCAGGAGCGGTCGAAGCGTCTGCTGATCGAGATTGCCGGAAGCGGCATGATCCGCGCCATTGCCGTCGGTAATGGGACCGCTGGGCGGGAGACGGAGACCTTCATCCGCCAGCTGCTCGAGGAGGCCTCGATCAAGGTTCCGGTCGTCATGGTCAATGAGTCGGGGGCAAGCATCTACAGCGCCAGCGAAGTGGCGCGTGAGGAGTTCCCGGAACTCGACGTGACGGTCCGGGGGGCGATCTCGATCGCCCGCCGCCTTCAGGATCCGCTCGCCGAGCTGGTGAAGATCGATCCGAAGAGCATCGGGGTTGGCCAGTACCAGCACGATGTCAACCAGACGGCGCTCAAGAAGAGCCTCGATCTGGTCGTCGATACCTGCGTCAACTCGGTTGGCGTCAATCTCAATACCGCCTCGTACCATCTGCTCGCCCGCGTCTCCGGGATCGGCCCGGCGCTCGCGAAGAAGATCGTCGAGCACCGCGCCGCCAATGGCCTCTTCAAATCGCGTGACGAGCTGCTCGAGATTCCGCGCTTCAGCAAGAAGACCTTTGAGCAGGCGGCGGGCTTTCTGCGCATCCCCGGCGGCGTCAATCCCCTCGACAATACCGGTGTCCATCCGGAACGCTACCCGATGCTGGAAGGGCTCGCCTCCCAGCTTGGCAAGAATGTCGCCGATCTGCTCGGCAGTGGCGTCAGCGTCGTCAGGCAGGCGAAGACACTCCGCGATCAGGTTGGTGAATTCACCTTCGAGGATATCGTCAGAGAGCTCGAGAAGCCCGGCCGCGACCCACGCGAGGAGTTTGCCACCTTCACCTATCGCGATGATATCCATTCGATCAACGATCTGCAGCCGGGAATGGTCTGTCCAGGGATCGTCACCAATGTGACCAACTTTGGCGCATTCGTCGACATCGGTGTGCACCAGGATGGCCTGGTCCACATCTCCCAGTTGAGCGACAAGTTCGTCAAGGATCCGCGGACAGTCGTCAATCCGGGGGATCGCGTCCGGGTCCAGGTGATCAAGATCGATCTCGACCGAAACCAGATCGGCCTCTCGATGAAGATCGAATCGGCTGGCGCGCGCAAGCAGGAGGCCTCCACCGGCGGCCGTGATACCCGCCCCGGCGGGAATGGGGGGAAGAAACCCCAGCCGAAGCCGCCGGTCAACCAGGGCTTCAACAATCCATTTGCCGAGGCCCTGCGGCGGAAGAACTGAAGCGGATCAGTTATTTTGACCACAAAAAACACGAAGAGCACGAAATTGATCATTTTCGTGCTCTTCGTGTTTTTTGTGGTCAATCAGAATCGATAATTCATCGGCTAACGATACTCGCGAACGCCCGCCAGCAGGCGATCGATCTCTTCGATGGTCGTGTAGCAGGAGCACCCAACGCGCAGCAGACCCTGCTCGCTCTTCCCCAGCTTCTCGACGACCGTCTGGGCATAGAAGTCACCGTGGGAGGTGAAGATGCCCCGTTTGACCAGGTACTTTGTCAGCTCCTCAGCCGGGACATCGCGCAGGGTGAAGGAGACGGTCGGGGTGCGTGGCTGACTCGGATCGGGGCCATAGACCGTCACGCCCTCGATCGCCCGCAGTCCGTCCCAGAGGTGGCGGACGAGCCGGGTCCCCTCTTCGTGGAGCTCCGTCATGGCATTGACGATCCGCTCGCGGCGGGTCGCTCCCTGGCCGAGCGCGGCGAGCATATTGACCGCGGCCGCCGCGCCGCAGATGCCCTCGTGATTCTGGGTCCCGGTCTCAAGTCGGTCCGGAGCCTCATTGGGCGCTGGAGCCAGCTTGGGGACGTCGAGGCTCTCGAGCAGCTCCGCCCGGCCATAGAGGACCCCGACGTGCGGGCCATAGAATTTATAGGCCGAGCAGGCGAGAAAGTCGCACTCGAGCGCCCTGACGTCGATCACGTGGTGCGGGGCATAGTGGACGGCATCGACATAGACCAGCGCCCCGAACTGGTGGGCCAGTCTGGCCGCCCGCTGCACATCGTTGATCGTCCCCAGCGCGTTCGAGGCCGCGCCGATGGCCAGCACCCGCGTCTTCTCTCCGACCTTGCTCTCCAGATCATCCCAGTCGAGCTGGCCAGTCTCGGCAAGAACCCGCACCTTGCGCACCGTCAGGCCGCGCTCTTTGGCCATCTCCAGCCACGGATCGACATTGGCGTGATGGTCGAGTTCGGTGACGACGATCTCATCACCCGGTCCCAGCCCGCGGCCGATCGACCGCGAAATGTGAAAGGTGATCGTCGACATGTTGTTGCCAAAACTGACTTCGTTCGGCTCGCAATTGAAGAAGTCGGCAAAGCTCTCCCGGGCCGCCAGCAGCAGGGCATCGGTCTCGGCGCTGGTCGGATATGACCAGTGGGTGTTGGCGTTGTGGTTGAGCAGATAGTCGCTGATCGCCTCGACCACCTCACGGGCCGTCTGTGTCCCTCCAGGGCCGTCAAAGTAGGCAACCGGAAACCCTTCGTGCCGACGCTCGAGCGCCGGGAAGTGCGAACGAATCTCATTGATCGATATGCTCATGTCTTCTCAACTCGCAAGGTAGGGAATAGTCAGTGGTCCTTCCGGCATAACGGCGATCGGCGCGTCGGCGCCGATTCGCGCCAGTTCCGCCGCGAGGGCCGCCGAGATGTCCGGGACCGGATCGAGATGGGCCCGGCGCACTTCGTCCGCCGGGATCTCACTGTAGAGGCCAACCCGCGCCTTCAACCGGATCATCGCCAGCAGCTGGGCCTCCCACTGGTCGAAGAGCAGGAAGCCCGGGGCGAGGACCGTATCGAGGATCGCCTGCGGCGTCTCGTGCTCGAAGAGCAGCTTCTTGAAGTTGCCGTGATCCGGGAACCCGTCGTTGCAGCGGGAGGCGGCGAGGATCAGCCCGCCGGGGGCGATCACCTGCGACGCTGCCGACATTCCCTTGACGGCCTGGTAGAGGTTTTGATCCAGCGGATAGCCGCTGTTGGTCGTGACAATGATCGGGAAGGGCTCCGCGCAGGGGACCATGGCGGTCGATTTCGAGAAGGCACAACCCTTCTCGTGCGCTTCGATCACCTCGCCGCAGAAGAAGGCAGTGATCTCG